>JBFMFJ010000068.1:0-12152 GCA_040752235.1 Candidatus Zixiibacteriota bacterium
AGGAGGCTGTCCGATGAACTCAGGCCGGCAAGGTCCTGGTCGCCGTCATCATCAAAATCGCCCGTGCAAATATCTTCCGGATGCCGGGCAAAATCATAGGCAGTGCCGCCGCCGAATTTACCGGCACCGTTGTTCCGCAGGAGATATATCGCAGCCGGGCTCCAGTCGCCCCCCGCCAGATCTACATCACGGTCACCGTCAAGATCAATCGCCCCGATACAATAAGGCGCGCCGCCAAAGGCGTAGGTCGTATCTCGCTGAAAGACGCCGTCAAAACCACCAACCGCTTCCACCGTAAACGACCAGCTATAACTGTCATTTAACGGTAATCCCGTGAATGATTTTATTCCGGTCGTCAATGTCACCGTGATAACATCGCCCGTATGGAAAGCATAATCGGGCGTAAAAATCGCCGTCCGGCTGGGGGCGTTGTAACCAACCACCCCCGGCCATTTACTTCCAAATTTCGAGCGGACAACAATAGTGGTTCCATTTATAGTTCCCACCTGCATTTCTTCACTGAAAACGATTGAAATTGAAGTTGAGGCAGAGACGCTTAGTTCGTTCTGCCCCGGTACTACTGACACAATATGCGGCACCTGTGCTAATGCCGCCGCCGCCAAAACAATCACAATTAATGTCGCCCCGATGGTAATCGCCAGTCTTTTTCTCATCATTTACAAGTCTTTCTATAAATCATTTAGTCGATGGCCAGGGATCGGGCCCGCAAACCGGGATTTGATTATGCAAATATAAATAATAGATTATGCGGGTAACATCAAGAATATTGATTCTCCCGCTTCCGTCGGCATCAGCCTTGGGCATACAGTATGGTGTCGCGCCGCCTTTATATAAATAAGATACCAAAAATGTGACATCAAGAATATCTACAGAGTGGTCGCCGTTGGCATCGCCCGGTTTATCACAACAGCCGGACAAGTCACAGGCATCACCGACACCGTCTCCGTCCGAATCGGCCTGATCCGGATTATAATTAGTGGGACAATTATCATCAGGACATGTATTTTGCGGAAAACCAGGATTGCCATAGCCGTCATTATCTCTGTCAGTACATTCATCACAAGAATCACCCAATCCATCTTTGTCATAATCACTCTGGTCGATATTGGCGACAAGCGGGCAGTTGTCACATACATCACCAATGCCATCTTCATCGGCATCAAGTTGATCAGGATTGTATATATCGGGGCAGTTATCGAGCGGGCAGGTGCCGGACGTGACAATGGGATATCCGAAGCCATCACCGTCGGCGTCGGTGCAGTCATCACAGGCGTCGCCGACGCCGTCACCGTCAAGATCGGACTGATCGGGATTATACACCGAAGGACAATTATCGTCAGGACAGCCATTTTCAGGATGCCCGGGATCGCCATAGCCATCACCGTCCGAATCTGTGCACGGGCCGTTCTTGAATATGGCAAAGCTCCCTGCGCCATAGTTCGTGACGGCAAGGTCAAGATCTCCATCCAGATCCAAATCCGCCGTTTGCATCGCGACCGGGTCACCACCGACATAATATGACATTGTCTGACCGATAGTGCCGTTACCAAGATTGAAAAACAGAACGACATTCCCGGATTGGCGGGCAACACATGCGATATCGAGATCGGCATCATCATCAAAATCGCCGATGATAGCGGATTGGGGGTTCCCACCGGAATAAGATTCACTATATAGTGTGAAGGTGGAATTTTGGTTATTTATAAACACCACGACATTCGCGCTGCGATAATTCGAGACAGCCAGATCGATATATCCGTCCCCATTCAGATCACCGGCAGCGATCGACTGCGGGTCTTCACCGGCCTCATAATCTGTATGTGTCGGGAAAGCGCCCAGGCCGTTATTGAAAAAGACCGTAATATTATCATAGATTTTATTCGCGGTTGCCAGATCAATATCGCCATCATTATCGAAATCACCCGAACAAACCCATTCCGGATTGCCGCCTGCGGCATATGTGCTATATCCTGTAAAAAAACCCAGACCATCGTTCAAATAGACTGATATATTATTATCATAGTAATTAGTGATCGCCAAATCCTGGAATCCATCTCCGTTGAAATCATCGGCGGCTGCGGTGTATGGATTAGCGCCGACTGAATAGGAACTGGAAAATGAAAATGTCCCATCGCCGTTATTGAAATATACAAAGAAACTATAGCTCAGCGAATTGACCACCGCAAAATCAACATGACCGTCCCGGTTGAAATCGGCGGCAGTGATTCCGCGGGGAGCGCTGGCCGTTTCGTAAACGGGACCCGCAGTAAAAGCACCATCTCCCTGATTCAGCCAAACATATACGCCGCTGCCGCCCTGCGGGCCGGTCAATATATCGATATCCCTGTCATTATCAATATCCGCCACGGCAATTGGCCAGAGTCCGAAGATGTCTCCGTATTGGGCATCCAAAGTAAATGAGCCGACAGGAGCCGTACCGGTCTTAACAGTAAAGGACCAGCTATAGAAATGTTCGAGCGGCTGGCCTCCTTCGGAAAGGATACCGGTCGTCAGCATAACAGAGACTTTTTCACCGATATGGAAATCGAAGTCGGGATCGAATGATGCCGTGTAACTCACCGGATCATAACTGATAACACCGGCACAAAATCCCGATGTCCCCGTATTCACAACAAACGTACTGCCGTTGATTGTACCTGATGACATGGCACAATCAAAGGTAACAGAAATCATGCCTCCCTGCGGCACATTGAGTTCATTCTGCATCGGCGTGACCGATACGATATGTGGTGTTTGTGCAAAGGCCGCACCGGCAAGTACAAACAGCGCGGCAATCGAAACCAACATGCGATGCACGGTCATAGGACCCTCCTCCCATGGATGTCAGTCAATGCAAGTACATATAATATACCTGCAAGTTTACAAGGTGCAAGCAATAATATTAGGAATCAAGCCTGTTTTTATCCTGAATACCCACACCCTTATTTCATATCATAGACGGATTATTCGCACTATCTGTTTAATGCGGATCGCCGATCAGTATAAAGCCCGCCCAGGCAAGAGGGTGACCGTGACCGAGATAACGCCGCGCCTCGGCCAGCTGTTCCAACTGTGAATCGCGCAGAGCATCGACCTTCATCTGGCCGCCCAGCCAGCGGCGATAAAAGCCCTGCATCAGTTGCGACGTCTCCTTATCCATTATTTTCCAGAGACTCATCAAAATGGATCTGGCACCGGCATGGCGGAAGGCTCGCTGCAGTCCGAAAACGCCTTCGCCGCTTAACGCCTCCCCGACGCCGGTTTCGCAGGCCGAAAGAACCGCCAACTGCGTCCCGTTAAGATTCAGCCCGGAAATTTCATAGGCAGTCAGGAGACCATCTTCTTTTATCCCATTGTTAACACTTTTTCCCGTGAGAAGTCTGTTGACCCCGGCCAGGGCCAATCCGGATCGGACCAGGGGATTGTTTTGCGCCTGGCTGCCGGAGCCGGCCGGCAAGTCGCAAAAAAAGCCGTGGGTAGCCAGGTGAAGTATACTGGGCGGAATGGTGATCGATTTGAGGATTTTCTCCGCAGCCTGGCTGCCGTAATAACTATAGATTTTGAGGGTCCCCTTGTCGGTCAGCAAATCGGTTATCGATTTCATTTCGGATTGCCCGAATCGGAGAGGGGGGAATTCCGTATCGAGACATTGCACCGAGCGATTATAGGAATTTCGGTTTTGCGAGTAATCGATATTTTGAGTCGATTGCTCACCGCCATTGACCGGCCCCCTGATCGGATTTTCCTCATAATTGAAATCGGGATCGGCCACAATCATGACATCATACAAAGTATCGGATTTCTGTGTCAATCGAAGCAACTCGCGGCCGGTTGAAAGGTAACACAATCGGTTGGTCTCAATCAGGTACTTTCCATCGGGGCGGGTCAGGATTTCGAAGGGAATCAGATTCAGTTTACTGTCCGGGGAGACATAGACAAGTTGTCTGCCTTCAAGGTAATCGGCAAGGGGAGCGATCAGATACTTGTACAGATTTCCCGTAATCTCGCTCAGGTCGCTTTCCATAACGATACCCATGGGAGTAAAAACGCGATTGTCGGCCTGATATATTTCCTCCCGCACGGCATCGACAAGGCTGTCAATTATCCCGGCATCGCCGATATCGGCAAAGGTGACACCGCCTTTCGATGTAACGACAAAGGCCAGGTAGCGGGCGTTTGAGGAATCTGTGGCCTCGCTCCCGGCTTTGCTGAAATCATAGGGATAATACTTAAGATATTCGAGCAAAGCTTCTCCGTCTTTCAGGGCCCGGCCGATATCGCCGATGTTGAATCGTCTTGCCTGAAGTTCATCCTTGAACAGGGCACAACGCCGACTGAGTTCCACTTCGAGCGAGTCATTCATGTTATATAAAAACTGGATACTATCTCGAAATGATTCATCCGGGGTCTTTTTTACACTGCTCAGAACCATATTGGAAATAATAGTGCATAACTCATTGCGACGATCCAGCAGTTCCAGTGTGGCGGCATCCTCGGAGCAATAAGCCGCCTTCTGCTCGGCCATGACGGCATCAATGACTGAGGCCTTGCCCTTCAGTATCATCTCTGCCGCAAGTTCTTTCGAACTGTTGCTCCCGCAGGATATGGCCAGAGAAAACAAGGAATTTTCCATGACCGGGTACTGGTTTATCCATACCAGCTTTTGAGACTCTGATGAATATGAGAAGGCGTAATCGGTCAGCTTAAGGGCCAGGTCGATAAATTTTCCATAGTAAGCAAGACTTGAATCACAGCGATGCATGGCACCGTACGCCTGCGCCAGATTTCTGACATTATTATAAACATTGGGATGCAGATTACCGAGAATTTCCTGAAGGATAGTCAGGGCATGCCGATAGTTTTCCACGGCATCGTCAAGCCGCCCGCTTCGCCGGTGCAAATCGCCGAGATCGCTGTATATTCTGGCGACATCAGGATGACTCGTCCCGAAAAGATTCTCCTTTATCCTGAGCGCCTCATTGAAGCATGATTCGGCTTCGGCGTCCTCCTTAAGTTTGAGGTGAAGCCTGGCTAGCGCGCCGAGACTATTGGCAACATCATTGTGATCGGGACCGAGAAGATTTTTCCGGATCAGAAGCGCCCTTGACATATAGTTTTTGGCGACATCGTAGTTTCCCAGCAGGGCATTTATATTGCCCAGATTGTTCATGATGGTAGCGACAGTATTATGATTGGTGCCGTACACTTTTTCAAGGACCTGCAATCCTTCCTTAAAAAGCGAGTCGGCGGCCTGATAATTACCCCGGACCAGGTTCATGGCGGCCAGGCTGTTAAGACTGGCGCCCATTTCGGGATGATCCGGTCCGACGGTTTTCTTAAGAATTCCGATGGCCCGGTTCAAGAGCGGCTCCATATCCCCGAACCGCCCCAGCCGCCAGTACAATGAAGCCCGGTTGTTCAGCCTGATGGCCAGATCATAATGGTCAGGGCCCAAAAACGAGCTTTCCATGTCGAAAGCGATGCTATGGATTGAATCGGCTTTCTGATATTCTCCTTTGACGGAATAAAGATTTCCCAGATTACCCAGCGTCATGGCAATCAGCGGATGACGGGAGCCGAAGGCCTTTTC
Source organism: Candidatus Zixiibacteriota bacterium (assembly GCA_040752235.1). GTDB lineage: Bacteria > Zixibacteria > MSB-5A5 > GN15 > PGXB01 > PGXB01. Next base: position 5,612 of record JBFMFJ010000068.1, read on the forward strand.
ATAGTTGTCGATGGCGACCTTATAATCTTCTTCAGCTTCATCATAATGGCCCGTGAAATAGCTGACATTGCCGAGCGCGATATAACAATCCCCGATTTTTTTGCCATCGGTTTCGTGGTTTCCTTCACAAATGGCCAATGCCAGCCCGGCCAGAGTATCGGCCTTCTCATAATCATTCCTGAAAATGTATAAAGGCACCGATGCTTCATAGCATTCGGCGGTGATTACGCTGTTTCTGTCGATTTTTTCAAGAATATTGCGTGCTTCGACCAGGGCTTTCTCGCACGGCTCATATTGGCCCTGTTCCCGATACACATTTCCCAGTTTCACCAAAATTTCGGCAGTCTCGACCGCAGATTCACCGAATATTTTCTTTCTTATCAGGAGAGCCGAATCCAGGCAGTTTTCCGCTTTTGAAAACTGCCCCATGTCATAATAATACACTCCAAGTATGGAATAATATTCTGCGATTATAGTATCATCGACGTCGGGGAAATCCGCAAATTCGCTTTGTTGTTGCATCAGGAGGGAAAAGGCGGAATCATATTGCGCCGCGCGACGCAGACTATCGGCATGCATCAGCACGCCCTTATGATCGGCATGGCTGCTTATGCCCGCCTGGAGCGGACTATAAAGCAACAGGGCGAGATACAGTATTTTTAACATTTCGCCAGCGATTTATTTCATAAAGCGGAATTCGTATATTTGAGTCTCGGTTGTCGAAAGTCCATCCGGATCGAATAACTTCAATTGATATTCTCCCGCCTTAATCTTGTCTGTCGGTATTAACAGCCAACCCATCCCGTATTTGTCGAAAGCCGTAAATGATTTGTCGGATATTAATATTCCGCCGTTCTTATCGGTGATTTCCAGAGTATATTCATGCTCCGGAACAGCGTCCCGATACATAAATGACATGATGATGTCCCCGGCCTCGGGAATCTCAAATTCGGGCATCACCGAGGATCTTGTCGGCATAAGGCTTATAGCTGAAACGGCCCGGATCCCCTCCTCGGGATTACTTCTGATACCTATATATGCCGGATAAATTAGTAAAGCAATAATAATCAGCGCTATGGCGGGCTTTAATACAAACAGTGTATCCGGCCATAATAGCCTTTTAAGTTCTTTGAAAATTATGGATTTCCCGGTTATAACCTCTTCCCCGCCTATTGCGGCCGAGACCTCATCCATAATCGACTTATCTGACATCAAGAGATTCGATTCGGCACAAAAGCCTTGTGCCTCCGCAAAACAGGCCTTGCATTCCATCAAATGGGCCTCAAACCGCTCGCATTCCTCTATGGGCAGCGCTCCCAATTCATAGGCGTGCAACATCTTGCCAATTTCGGAATCTATGCAGGTTTCTTCTGTCATCAGACTACTCCTTGCCCAAACATTCCTTTAAAATCTGGCGCCCTCGATTCAATATTACATAAAGATTGTTCGGTTTGATATCGAGACGCCGGCAGATATCGTCGGTGGTAAAGCCCAGATGCACCAAATTCAACGCCCTGGCATATCGGGGAAAGGCCGCAAGCAGCTTTCTCAGGCAGTCGGATAAGTCGCTGATTAAAATCATGTCAACTGGTTCATTGATCCGATTTCTCAGCGCGCCGACATCTACTTCACGAGCGACCTTGTTATCCCGCATACACTTACCCTGTAAATAATTGCCAATTTTATTCCTCAGAACCTTAAGGGCCCAAGCATTGAATTGGCCGTGGAAATCGACCGTCCTATACTTCTCAATGACAGTCAGGCATGCCTCCTGGGCAATATCCTCGGCATCTTCCTTCTTCAATAATCTTTTTTTGGCAAGATATTCAAATCTTACGCGAAGGTATTGAAATAGCTGTTTTTCGGCTTCAAGGTCACCGTTTCGTGCCATTGTCACGAGATTATTCAAGATGTCCCATACCCTTGTTTCGAGATAACCTAATATAACACATAACAATAAGAATCCAAGACAATTTTTCTGAAAGTGGCTTTATCACCAATCTGGATTAAATTTGAGGAAGGGAATCGGCAACCCTTCTTATTTATGGAGGCCTGAATGGCCATCCTTAGCATACGGGAACCGGGCCGCCTTTATATAGATAACTTATCAAAAATGTCACATCCAGTAAATTGATCGAACCACTGTTATTGGCGTCTGCCGAGCCGGGATATTGCGGTGCCGGGCCGCCCTTATATAAATAACTGATCAGGTATGTTGCATCCAGAATATTGACGGAGCCGGATTGATTGACATCACCGCAAATATACGGCAATCTTAACATCGTAAAGACTGCATCCTGGGCCTGGTTCATCATAATGGCCGTGTCGAGCGGAATATATCCGACCCGTCTTACCGACACCGGCTGCGAGCCGCCTCCGATACTGGAAAAGGCAAAATCACCGTCGGATTCGGTCGTATCAACTTGACCTGAATTGACGATTGTAACAGTGGCACCGGCCAGACCGGCGGGTGCATCTTCTCCCACAACAGTCCCGGTAAGCTGGAAATAATTCATCACCGAAACATACATGGAATCAACGGCCTCATTACCGGCATGATCATAAGCCCTGACCGATATTTTATATTCGCCGTTATGAAAGTATCCGGTATGCCAGCATTCGAATACATCCAGATATTCGATTACCGAATCACCATTATTACTGGTAATATTGAAATAGTAACTGCGGTTGTTATAATCACCCAGGGTATTGCAGGTGGCGTCATCCTGGTAATAGTAGAGAATTTCTCCGTAAATTTCCGAATATGCTCCCAGTTCGGTACTGAAACAGATCGCATTGGTCCAGGGGATGCTTGTATCGCCCTCTATTTTATATTCTATTCCCCACGGGGCGACCTTATGATCATAGTCGTTTATGTAATCATAAACATGACAGACAATATCGACATCACCGTAGAGAGGCGTCCCGACCGGGAAATAATAGGCGACTTCATTATAACAGAAAGCCAGGAGTTGATCGTCATAGGCGTTTTCGAACACCGGCGGATCCGGGTCAATATTCGGATTTAGAATATCGAGAGGATCGCCGACAAATGGCCAGTACTGGGATTCAGCCCACTCGGCCGGCGTCCCGGCATATCGAATACGAGAAAAATGAAGATGATGAAATTCCTCAGCCGGGAAATAGACAATGTTCCCTATATATTGCCCGGCCTCGACGTAATCGCCGACACTCAAACCGGCCGAATCGGTTATCGATGTCTGTAAAAGGTGCGCATACATCAGTGCTTCGCACTCCTGCGTCCCCGATGAATCACCGATCACAGCGCGCCAATGTGATTCGGCACTTGTCGTCAGAATGGCTTTCACATATCCTGATTTAATGGCATATACTCTTGTGCCCGGCGGCACCATAATATCTATTCCCGAATGCGCATAAGGGGTGCAATTGTTCATATAGTAGCATTGAAACTGCCCGTAGGAATTTCCAATGAGGTGGGTGTCATTTTCGGGCTCAACCGGCCATGGAAGCGCGCCTGCCATTGTGAATATGCAGAGCGACGTCATTAAATACAACAGGCCGGTCTTTGCTTTGCACATAAGTCAACCTCGTTTTGAAAAATCTCGTTATTAACAATCTGGGACGGGGCCGCCTTTATACAGATAACTGATCAGAAATGTCACATCAAGGATATTGATTGTCCCGCTGTTATCGGCATCGCCGGAGATTAAAGGAATTGGCTCCGGGCCGCCCTTGTACAAATAACTGATGACATATGTAACGTCGAGAATATTGATCGCACCGCTGTGATCGGCATCGCCACAAATATAAGGCAGAGTGATTTTAAAAGTAAGAGGTTTCTCTGTATCGGCGCCGACAGCGTCGGTAATAACCGCGGTGAAATCTATTGTCATTGAATCGGGGGATTGCCCTGATAACAGGCCGGTCGATGATAGTGTAAAGCCCGAACCTGACAAATCATTATTCTTGTCCGTCCAGGTTACCGCCCCGGTACCGCCGGAGGAAAGCAACTGGAATGAATAGGCAGCGTTTATTAAGGCATTCGGAATAGTCTGGGTCATTATCTCCGGATAGCTGTTTATCATGAAAGTGAATGGTTTTTCCGCTGCCTGCTCCACCTCGTCACTTACAACGGCCGTAAATGTTATTTCACCAATCATCGAAGGCGTTCCGGTAAGGTGCCCGTCGGTTGATAATGCTAAACCGGTTCCCGACAAATCGTTATTTTTGTCAGCCCATGTGTAAGCACCATATCCCCCGCTTGCCGCCAGCGTCTGTGAAATCGGAACATCAAAAGTCCAGTCGGGCACAGCCGCGGTGGTAATCTGGAGCGGCAAACCGCAATTATAGGAGTACACCCTGACGGCGTCAACTCCAGCCTCGATTACCGAATTGGACGCCAGATCCGAGGCATTGAACTGCAGTCGGACCGTTGCCGACGGATCAATAAAATCGCCCGTCCAGAAACGATGGATATACCACCCTCCCGAGGCTTCGGTCACCGGCCCGACCTGCTCTACAGTGGTCCAGGAGGCGCCGTTATCGTCGGAAATTCTGACCGTAAAAATATCGCTATATGCAGCAGAGCCGGTGCTATTAGAGTACCAACGGGCATATTCTATAACGCCATCACCGGTGGACAGGTTAAGAACTGGCGAGGTAAGGATTGTCGTTCCTTCGTCAACATCGCTGTAAATCGGATTATCGGTCACATAACAGTAACCCGAGTTGTCATAATCTTTCGATGGTCCTCCCTCCATGGTCATATACGGCAGACGGCGAATCCAGCGGCCGACATCGGCATCTCCGGTAACCGTCCATCCTGTGATAGTCTCAAAGTCATCCGCAAAAACACTCGTCATACCGGTGGCGAAAGCAGCCAGATACGGTCGTAAGGGATCGGTATCATAGTAGACTCCCCCCTGTGATTCATCGGCACTGATATAATATTCCAGACGGGTATAGCATGGTGACGCGGGAATCGTCGTCTCGAACATCCCCCCGCCTATGTCGGTCATGTTTGCCGTTTCAAAGGTTCCGCCATTGACGGAATAATGCAGGGCTACTGTCCCCGGCACAAGGGCACCGCCACCATACCCATCCACCTGCACCTGAATGACCGCTGCCTGGTTGGGGAAAAATAAATCCGGCGCTCCTGACGGATGCGACAATATCAGCCTTGGACCCGGCGCATTCTCTGCCGCAGCGGCCAGAACCGTGGCGAAGGTCGTTTTAACCATCCTCGTCATATAATCGAAATTACAGTAGGTGGTGCTGTCATGAACCGAATGGTAGACTGTTGAAAAAATGTATTCATGCGCGTAACCTATATCGTAGCCATACTGGGCAAACGGATAGTGGTCTGAACCGCCGCCGCCGACGCTCATATGGCCGGTGATGTTGATCCCGGGCAATGATGCCGCGAGGGCCATCCACAATTGCGCATAATATGTACTGCCACCGCTCCCATAGGAAGAGTAGGCGTCGGCATCATTCTGGTAATGCGCAATCATGTCCATATTCATCATAAACAGAATATTATCGCCGTTGGCATAGGCGGTGCCGGCATAATGGTACGATCCATACAATCCCCATTCCTCGGCATCGAAGAGCACAAACACATATGTCATTTCGGTTTCAATATTCATAATGACCCGGGCGATGTCCATGACGGCAACCGTGCCGCTGCCGTTATCGTCCGCTCCTGGTGATACCGTTCCGGCATCATAATGAGCCCCGACAACTATCTGGACATCCGGGTAAAGCGTCCCGGGCTTCACTGCTACAACATTATAACAGTCCTTATAGCTCCCGCCCAGGTTTTCAACAAAGTGATCAAGATAAATCGAATCATAACCGAAATCGGCGAACTTTCCCGCGATCCAGTCTCTGGCGGCATAGATGGAATCGGTTCCGGCCACTCTTCTGTAAAATGCCTGGAGGCGTTCCAGATATGACTGCAGGGAATCGTATTCAATGAGATTTATCAGGGAATCAAGGTCATACTCGATTTCCGGAGCTGCTGCACCTTTGTCCACGGCGACCTTATATATAACGGGCAGACTTTGTGCCGGAAGCGGCGCCAGTCCAGGCGTTTCTCCATAAGCCGATAATTCCCTGGCATCGGCACGGAATAACCTTAAGCCATCTTCTTCATAAACCAGCGAATATTTGCCCTCATTCGAATTATCATGTCGAATATCGATGGCCAGTTCATCTCGGCTGACCCCGGCGATTATTAATTCAAACCGCAGGGAGTTTTCTTCAAAAAGCCGTTCATCTTCGACGGATGCCAAGACCAGATACCCCTCGGCCACCTTAATGACAGCATCCACACCAAGCGCGGACAGTGCGGCGGCCTCCTGCGGGCTTTGTATATATATTTTGTAAAGATTGCCGGTTGCTGTCGGATTTGCCGACAATAAATTTGTCGTACCCGACATACCAACTGACAGCAAAAGCGCCAACAGTCCGAATAAAATAATGCCTGATTTTTCTTTAACTGATTTCATTTTAGCCTCTCCTTGGACACACCTGTGAGGCAGGGCGCGGTAAGAAT
>JBFMFJ010000069.1:0-12035 GCA_040752235.1 Candidatus Zixiibacteriota bacterium
AAACGACCCAGAAGGAAAAACAAAAAGGAGAAGCCGCAAACATTTAGCATATTATTTAAGTTTATACTACTCATATGCTTAGCAAAATGTTCAAAACTTCAACTAAAGGCGCCTAAAGGACGTATTACCTTAGGGCGAAAACTAAAATAAAAGTGACGCTAATTTGATGAGTAATCAAAGATGACTAAAAAATACCTATTAGCGATTATTGTTACTATTCTGTATATAATAGTAATTAATGTAATCTATAATAACAATGTATCAATAAGTCAAGCTAATATTTTAGCCATTTTGACCACTCTTTTATGCATTCTAATGAACATTTTTATTTTGCGGGTCGGCAAAAAGACAGAATAGTCGGCTAGCTATATTACAAATGTATAAAAAAAGGCGGTGCGTATTCAACACACCGCCTTTTTTGTTGTCTTTAAACTAAGATCATCCTTTTCCGGTTGACCCGAAAAGGACCATCTTTTCCTTGATGATTTCTTTGATAGTATCACGGGCCGGGCCGAGGATTTTTCTCGGATCGATGTTCTTCGGGTTGGCTGCCAGCATCTCCCGCACCGTTCCGAGCCAGCCGAGACGAAGATCGGTATCGATATTGATCTTGTTTATCCCGAGACGAATGGCCTCTTTGTATGCTTCATCCGGCACACCTTTGGCCCCGGGAAGCTCCGCGCCGTACTTCTGGGCCTTTTCGACCAGCGCCGGACTGACACCGCTGGCGCCATGCAATACAAGCGGGATACCGGTATTCTTTTTAATCTCGTCAATCCGCTCAAAGGCCAGTTTGGCCTCGGCTTTGAATTTGTAGGCTCCGTGACTGGTCCCGACCGCAACCGCCAGAGCATCACACTGGGTTTTTTCCACGAACTCCTTGGCCTGTTTCGGATCGGTCAGGAATGCATCCCGTTCATCCACCTTGACATTATCCTCAATACCGCCCAGCCGTCCCAATTCGGCTTCCACCGCGATATTTTTGGCATGTGCCATCTTCACCACTTCTTTGGTGATGCGAATATTTTCCTCAAAATCCTCATGAGAGGCATCAATCATGACGGAAGTGAATCCGGCCTTGATACATTTCTCGGCATCCTCAACTTTCTCGCCATGATCCAGATGCAGCGAAACAGGTACTGAAACCAGCCTGGCGCCGGTTTTGACAAGGTCTATCAAGTAATCGAATCCGCCGTATTTCAGCGCCGAGGTCGATGCGGCAAGGATTGCGGGAGATTTCAACTCCTGTGCAGCCTCCATTACCGCCTGAACGAACTCCATATTATTCACATTGAACTGTCCGATAGCATATTTCTGCTTATTGGCAGGTTTATACATGTCTATGAGTGATATAAGCGGCATAATAAAATCTCCTTTCCGCCATCATAATTTAACGGAGAAATTAAACATTTTATCACAATAATCAAGATTATTTTAATAAGACATACGCCCCCGGTTGCCGTTTCAATTAATCAGGATGCCATATATTGGTGTAAATATATGGCATTTAAACAGACAGCTACTTTTTCTGGACCTCGCCTGTCATCGGCACGAATCTTACCGGAATGATATTTTGCTTTATGACCTTTTCTTCCTCTATGGTGATAAGCATCAACTCCTGGCTGAAATCACCAACCGGAATAACCATCCTTCCGCCTACCTTAAGCTGGTCAATCAGAGGTTGAGGAATCCGCGGCGCTGCGGCCGTCACGATTATGCCGTCGAACGGCGCTGCCTCCGGCCAGCCGGCGTAGCCGTCACCGGCTCGTATATTAACGGATGTATACCCGAGCGAATCAAGAAGCGAATCGGCGTGCCAGGCAAGCTTGGAGATAATTTCGATACTGTAAACCGAATCAGATATTTCTGCCAGAACCGCCGCCTGATAACCGGAACCGGTGCCGATTTCGAGGACCTTGGAGGTGGAATCGATTCCAAGCAGCTCGGTCATAATGGCTACGATATACGGCTGAGAGATCGTTTGCCCCTGGCCGATCGGCAACGGTCCGTCATGGTATGCCTGGGACCGATAATCCTCGGGAACAAAGAGATGTCGAGGCACCGTTCGCATTGCCTGCAGAACATTTTTGTCGGTAATATCGCGGCGGATAATTTGCTGCTCCACCATCTGCTCCCGGAGTTTTGCATAATTCGATTCTCTGCCGCCGGATTCAGACTGTCCGGAACAGGAAAATAATAACATCATCATCATTAAATAAATCTGAGATATGTTTATGGATCGATTCTTGAACATCTCTGCAAAATATACTATTCCAGTTTATCATTTAATAGCCTAAAAATGCAAACCATTTATTTTTTTGAGCCATAGCCTGATCAGACCGTCTATTTTGGCTTCAAGATTATCGGGCATCATCCCGGTTTTCAGCACTTCCTCGTATATTCTCAGCGCCTTTTTCGTATCTCTGACCGTCAGAATTTCGTCCTTCTCCGCCTTCCACTTATCCCGATATTCGATAGTCAGGCGTATGAGCTGCCCAAAAACCGCAAAAGCTTCGGAATCAAGATATCCAGCTTCATGCAGCATTATGCCCAGGAATTTTCTTAATTCGTCCTGTTTCATGTTTTGATTTTTTTTCTTGCGCCTTTATAACCATTATATTAAATAAATTTTAATGGATCAATTATTAAATATTCTGGACCAAATCGATAACGCCGTCTGGGGACTACCCCTCATAATGATTCTCGTCGGGACCGGTGTCCTGCTGACAATCCGCAACTACCTGGTGCAGATACGCGGATTCAAGCACGGCATCGAGCTGATTTCCGGCAAATATGACAGACCCGAATATAAAGGAGAGATCTCGCATTTTCAGGCTCTATCGGCGGCGCTTTCCGCGACTATCGGAACCGGAAACATCACCGGTGTTGCGACTGCCATTGCGGTCGGGGGCCCCGGGGCGCTATTCTGGATGTGGGTTACGGCAGCCTTCGGCATGGCGGTCAAGTTTACCTCATGCACTCTGGCCGTAATGTATCGCCGGATAGATCCTGATGGATACGTTCGCGGCGGTCCCATGTATTTCATCGAGCTCGGCATGGGGAAAAAGTGGCGATTCCTTGCCTATATGTTCGCCGGTTTTACGGCTGTAGCCGCGCTTGGTATCGGCAATATGGTTCAGGCCAATTCGGTCGCCGACGGGCTGGTGAGCCTGATCGGTTATAAGGGGACATCAACAGGCCAATTGTTCCGTCTGGGAGTCGGGGTTATTATTGCGGCTGCGGTGGGTTTGGTAATTGTGGGGGGCATTAAACGGATCGGCAAAGTGGCGAGCCGCCTGGTGCCGTTCATGGTTGTTGTATATATCGGATCGGCGCTGATTGTCCTGTTTATGTCATATGAAATGATTTTGCCGGCTCTGAAATATATTATCACCGATGCTTTCACACCGACCTCGGAAATAGGCGGCTTCGCCGGCTCGAGCGTCTGGCTGACCATGCAGCAGGGATTCAGGCGCGGTGTCTTCTCCAACGAATCCGGTTTGGGATCGGCGCCGATGGCTCATGCCGCCGCGAAGGTAAATGAGCCTGTTCGCGAAGGCCTGGTGGCGATGCTGGGACCGTTTATCGATACACTCGTTATCTGTACCATGACCGGGCTGGTGATTGTCGTCTCGGGACAGTGGATGAGTGGTATGAACGGAACCCCTTTGACCGCCCAATCGTTCGAGACAATACTTCCGTCGTGGGGCGAATCGATGGTGTCGTTCGGGCTTATATTGTTCGCCTTTTCGACGATAATAAGCTGGTCATATTACGGAGAGAAGGGAATTGAATATATCCTGGGCCGGAAGTCGGTCCTTCCTTATAAATGGGTTTATCTGATTTTTCTTCCGATCGGGGCCTCGCTTCAGCTGAGAGTAGTCTGGACCTTTGCCGACATCGCCAACGGTATGATGGCCCTTCCGAACCTGATTGCTCTTATGGCGCTTTCCGGTGTTGTTGCCGCCGCGACCAAGAAGTATTTCAGTGAATTGCGAGCCGGCAAACACCGCGATTAATCTGATTCATCGGCGTACAAAAAAAACGGCGGCCTCGGGGCCGCCGCTATTTCATGGCTTATTTCTTTTTCTTCGAGTGAAGATGACAGAACTTCGCCGGTGGGGCAACCATCCGCTTGCACACCTTACCGTCCTTGGTCTTGCCAGCGCAGCGAACTTTCTTGACGACTTTCTTCGCGACTTTCTTCTTGGCGACCTTCTTCACTGCTTTCTTCTTAGCTGTTGCCATTGGCAGCCTCCTCCGATTGAGTGGATCATGATGCTCAATTGCATCATGGGTATGTTATGGGTTAGGTAACATTAACACATATGTAAAGAACGTTTACATACATGTCAATAAAAAAATTGCGTCAAACCAAAATAAAATTGAATTTAAAAGGAGGATGGAGCCCGCCCATCCTCCTTTATTTGGACAAATCATCACATCAGCAGATCGGTGCCGACCCGCCTTTGTACAGGTAGCTGATCAGGTACGTTACATCGAGCAGATTGATACTTCCGCTGCCGTTGGCGTCCGCCGAGATGAGCGGATCGGGGGCCGGCCCTCCTTTATAGAGATAACTGATTATGTATGTCACATCGAGAATATTGACATTGCCGCTGGCGTTGGCATCGCCGCAGACATATTCGCAAATATCGCCTATTTCATTCTGGTTGACGTCGGCCTGATCCGGATTGTAATCCACCGGGCAGTTATCACAAACATCACCCACGCCGTCGGCATCGCCGTCCGCCTGATCATCATTATCGGCTAATGGACAATTATCGCAGGCGTCGCCGAGGCTGTCGGCATCGTTGTTGTCCTGGGATTGGTTCGGAACCGCCAGACAGTTATCGCAGGTATCGCCCACATTGTCATGATCGGAGTCATACTGATAAGGATTGGCGATATCGGGACAGTTATCGCAGACATTCCCGAAACCGTCCCCGTCATTATCTTCCTGACCGGCGTTGGCCAGATTGGGGCAATTGTCGATATCACCGCAAACCCCGTCATTATCCCAGTCATTATAGGGATCATCGGGGCAATTATCGCAGGCATCACCCAGGCCGTCGGCATCGGAATCGACCTGGTCGGGGTTATAGGTTTCCGGACAGTTATCCGGTTTGCAGGTATTGCTGATCTGATCGGGATCGCCGAATCCGTCGCCGTCGCCGTCGATACAGGCATCGCACACATCGAGAACATAATTGCCATCCACATCATCGGGGGAAACCGGCCTGATGGCGAATCCCGCCGGTGTCGGCATATCGACATCGCCCCGAATTATTTTTCGGGTGCTGACACCTTCGGGATAGGTATATTCCGTAATCTTAACCGGCTCAAAAGTCTGCGTGGCGGCGATATCGCCGTTCGGCATAACCGCCAGAGCATATACATTGAGAGGCGCGTTAACATCGTTGAATACCGAAAGAAACGCTCCCGTTGTGCCGTCATACTTCAATATCTGACTGGTCGAATAGCTGGCTACAAGCAGATGACCATCGGGCGCAAAAACGATATCTCTCGGCGACGACAGCCCGCCGCTTCCCTGGGTAACGAAAGCATTAATATATGATCCATCCGATCCGGAGAATCTCAATATTTTACTATTACTGCTGGAGACATACAGATTATTGTCGGTTCCAAAGGCGAGTCCATAGGGTTTAAGAAGTGTGCCCGATCCGGGTGTCACAAATGTATCTATGAATGCTCCGGTTGATCCGTCATAGCGGAGAATGCAATCATTCGTCCAGCTTGAGACATAGAGGTCGTCATCAGGACCGAATATCAGCGCCATAGGCAGGTCAAGACCGCCGCTTCCGGCCGCGACAAAAGTGCTGACTCCCCCCGAATCGACATCGATTCGGACAATACGGCTGTCAGCGCCGCTGGCCACATACAGTTGATTATCGGGCCCAAAAGTGCAGTCGGTCGGAAATGATAAATTCCCGGTCCCCAGATTGCGAATCGGTATGCCGCTGGCCTGATGAAATTCACGAACATAGCCGACAGCATCGGCGACGAAATAGTTGAATTCGCGGTCAAGATCGAGCCAGTCGCTGAGACCATTGCCGTCACAATCCTGGCAGACATCGGGAATGTTGTTGTTGTCGAAATCTTCCTTGGTCCCGTTTTTAATTTCTTTGAAATCGGCGTACCCGTTATTGTCGCAGTCGGGCTCACAATTGTCCGGAACGCAGTTGCCGTTCTCGTCATTGTACTCGTACATCCAGGTTTCGAATTCGTCGGGATAGTTGTCGCCATCGCAGTTGAGCTGGCATTCATCGGGGATACCGTTATAGTCACGGTCCGGCATTCCCCCGGCGATATCGATATTGTCGAGAATACCATTTTCGTTGCAATCCTCGCACTCATCGGGTATGCCGTCGCCGTTGACATCAAGACTGGCGCCGACCGCGATATCATAGCTGTCATCGATACCGTTGTTATTGCAATCGAACCAGTGACAGCCGCCCCAGTAGATCATATCGGCGATGATATATTGTATCTGCCGATGAAAGCGCAAATCGGTATTACTCATGCCGCCCAGCGTGGTGTGGCAATAACTCATCATGGTTCCCCGGGAACGATATCCCTGGTCACAGCTGTCGATCGGTATATAAAACCAGTCGCGGTCATGCGTATGAGGTGCACCGAAATTGTGTCCCATCTCATGCGCCACGACCTGGACATCCCAATTGTTGGCGCTCGACATTTCCACCGGCAGGGGAAATGACCCGTTAATATAACCGGCGATCGAATAAGCCCATCCATAACATGTCCCCGACCGGTAACCGACTCCGCCGTAATCCATATCGCGCTCGCCGCTGAGCATATGGATAATGTGATACGGGCCCGGATCCATATAAGTCATCCAGTACTCCCGAAAACCGGCCAGATCACTGGCATCGAAAGGCTCTCCACCCAGCGGCCAGAGCCGCAGGAATGACAGCATCAGCTTGACATCGCAGTCGCGCTGGTAAATGTTACTGATGGCTCCCAATAACTGCACTGCGTAGTTTTCAGCCGCGGTTACATCGGGAAACAGATTGACATATTCCTGATCGCAGTCAAAAGCTACTTCACAGACATAGGGGCCCGCTATCGTATCCCCGAAAATTTTTATGTCCTTGAGAGAGGGAAATTCGATTCCTTCCGGAATCAGCTCGCGGCAAAATTCCTCGATCTCATCGGGAAAATCGGATGATGCCGCCTTGTGTATGATTATTCCGGTGCCGTCGATTTTGCCGATATCCGATGGAGCCTGCGACATATAATAACATTCCCCCGATTCGGTCTGGATACATCCGTTTCCGGAGTTCTGGCCGGTGAAAGCCAGGTATACGCTGGAATGAGGCTGATCGGAAATCTTGCCGCGGAACATGACCACATCCGGTTTACTCAACGACTGGCCGTCTCCCGTAAGAAATTTGGCATCAGGAGTTATAATGGTCGTCTTTTCCAGCTCCAGAATCAAATTATCATTGGACGGAAGAGGAAACTCGAGGATTCGTGATTCCGGACCGCTCCGGAGTGAGGAATAGGCCAGAGGATCAAGTTTGACAGTCAAGGCATTTTTGGACAAATCCCGGCTTTGAAGTTCAAATGGTTTAATAAAAACCGGCTCACCCGCGAATGACTTTGGTGTCGTTATCGCCAAAGTACACAAAATCGACAGAATTATTAGGTGATGTTTCTTTAATATTCCCGCAAAATCCCGGTTGCCGAACATGGCCTTTCCTCCCATTTGTGGTTTTCGGACTTTGTATTTTCTTGTTAAGACGTTTTGTTGTTGTCGAATTGTCTAATGCAAATACCCATTTTTTCCATCGGCAGGAAATTCTAAATATATATGTCAGTAACTACTTGAAAAAGCCGCCCGCCATTTGCATGGCGAAATCTTATCCTAATATAATAAAAAAGGTTATTTATACAACCCTTTTTTGATATTAACTTCCTTTTTGCCAATGTATTACAAATCCGGCAGAATCTGTATGGTTTGACATTACCGCCCGGTTAAGTGCTGATAATTGTTTCGGGAGAACTGAACCGGTTGCCTATGACGGTCAGATTGTTTATATTGTTAATTCATTTTGAATATGAAAATTAATCTTGAACTATAAAAATGGAGAATAACATGTTTAAGAAAGTCGGTATCATCGGCTGCGGGCAAATGGGTTCCGGTATTGCGCAGGTGGCTGCCCAGGCCGGGTATCCTGTCCTGAGCCATGAGATGAGTGAAGAGCTTTTTGAGAAGGGCTTCCGCAATATCACCAAGCTGCTCGATCGGGCTATCGAAAAGGGAAAACTTGACTCGCCTACCAGGGATAAGATACTGGGTAATATTTCAGGCACCACCGAGCTTTCGGATATGGCCGACTGCGATATCATTATCGAGGCCGTGACCGAGGATATGACCACCAAGCAGGAAATATTCAAAGAGCTGGATGGAATCTGCAAACCGGAGACAATCTTTGCCAGCAACACCTCATCGCTCCCCATCGGCGATCTGGCGGCTGTTACCAAACGGAGGGACCGATTTATCGGCCTGCATTTCTTCAATCCTGTCCCGGTCATGAAACTGGTGGAACTTGTGAGAACCATTGATTCTTCACAGGAAGCCATCAATGCCGCCAGGGAGTTCGCCGAATCGGTCGGGAAGACGGTCGTGTTGGCCAAGGACACTCCCGGATTTATTGTCAATGTTCTGCTCGTGCCGTATTTGCTGGATGCTATCCGCCAGTTCGAGAACGGACTGGCCACCCGGGACGATATCGATAATGGTATGAAATTCGGATGCGGACACCCGATGGGGCCGCTGACTCTGACTGACTTTATCGGTCTTGATACGATTCTATACATCGCCGATATCATGTTCGACGAATTCAAGGACAGTCACTACGCCGCTCCGCCCCTTCTCCGGCGCATGGTCAATGCCGGCTACCTGGGCAAAAAATCGGGACGCGGCTTTTATGATTACAATCAGTAATAAGCGGAGTGAAGGGAATGGATTATAAAAATATTATCGTTGCCAGAGAAGACAATATTGTCATTGTCACGATCAATCGCGAAAAAGCGCTCAATGCGTTGAATGATGAAACCATCGCGGAGCTGCAGGACTTTTTCGGTCATGCCTGGAATGACAAGGGCATCGGCTGTGTTATTATCACCGGTGCCGGTAAGGCTTTCGTGGCCGGGGCCGATATCAGCGAACTGGTCAAGTGCGATGTCAAATCGGGTATCAGGAAATCGATGCTGGGCTTGTACCTGATGAAATCCATCGAAAATTTCCCGCGCCCTGTCATCGCGGCGGTCAATGGTTTTGCTCTTGGCGGCGGCTGTGAACTGGCGATGTCATGCGACATCCGCCTGGCCTCCGAACGGGCCAAATTCGGGCAACCCGAAGTCAATCTCGGTTTGATACCGGGCTATGGCGGAACCCAGCGGATGGCCCGTCTGGCCGGACGCGGCAAGGCCAAGCAGTTGATCTTTTCCGGCGAGATGATTGATGCCAGAGAGGCGCATCGTATCGGCCTGGTCGATGAAGTCTATCCGGGTGAGGAACTGATGGATAAGGCCAGAACTCTGGCAAAACTAATTGCCTCGAAAGCGCCGATAGCGGTATCTGTGGCCAAAGAGTGCATCAACCGCGGGTTGGATGTAAATCTGTCGGCCGGCTGCGACTACGAGAAAAATTGTTTCGGCACCATCTATGGCACTTCCGATGCCAAAGAAGGTATGACCGCTTTTCTGGAAAAACGAAAAGCCGAATTCAAGGGAGAATAATGCATTTCGAAGGGCAGGCCGGAACGGCCTGCCCTTTCATAAAGTCCGCCTAATTTCATTTACTCAAGGGGTACCATGTCCATCATTGTCCGCGCCGCAGTGATTTTTCTTATTCTGGCTGCGTCATCACTCTCTGAAGATACTTATAAGGCTACAATTGATTCTCTAAATGGTTATTCATTGGATGATGTTGCCGAGATCGAGATCAATAACGTCGATTTTGAACTAAAGGGCGCCACCATCAGTCTTTCCTACGGCAAGATGTATTTTGCCGGGTATCGGGACGATCATCCGACAATAGCGTTTTTCCTGGGAGAGGGCCGCTTTTTGTTCCGATCGGATGATCCCATCGAGAGACAGCAGATAAACAGGTTTTATCGCGCCGACTCGGCCGATATCGAATTCGAACAGATGTACATGGTCTTCCCTGCGAATTCCAACTTGCTGAGTCAATTGACCAATAAGGGAATTGGGATCAGTACCTCCTCCCGCGTCAGGACCCTGTGGAAAAAAATCCGGTCGGTTCCCGATAAAAATTTCAAATACAATCTTGGTTTCCATCTCTATCGGGCGATAGTCGAAAATCATCCCGATTTTCTCTGGGTGGATATCCTTAAAGAACAGTATGAGCATACAATTTACTATTACGACCCCTATTCCGCCGAGCCGATAACACTTTATAAATACACTTCGAATTTCAGGGATCCCCAATTGGTGTCATCTACTAAAGATTCGCTGTCGGCAGGTGACGGCGATTTTCCGCTTGGTTACAACAACTTTCGGTACGACATTGACATCGATATTTCCACAACCGGCAAATCTCAGATCACTTGCGGTATATATTGCCGGGTTGAGACCGACAGTCTGAAGCAGCTTGTCTTTGCGGTGCCGCCCGATTATAAGATTGATACGGTCTGGGGCGATGCTGTGGTATTTATCAAGGACAATGACCGTTCCGAACTCATGCTGGACCTGAATCGATTTTATTACCGCGGAGATACGGTCAAAGTCACGGTGCAGTACAGGACAAATCTCTTTCGGCATTATATCCAGCATGGTATCGTTCAGTCGGATTTGACGCACTGGTATCCCTCAGCCGGGTTTCGGACTCTTTCCGATTATAATCTTCGATTCACTATTGATCCCGGCTTTGATTTCCTGTGTGTCGGCGATAAAGTCAGGGATACGGTCATTGATAATCGCCAGATACTGGAATATAAGACTTCAAGCCCTTCCGCTTATGTCAGTTTCAATTACGGGGATTTTGATTCTGTGCTGATCAATGACACCAGGGTGCCCATTACAATCTGGTATTACAGTGGCGTCAATAAATCCCTGGTTTTTGGTAACCCGGCGCTGGATAAGGTGGTTAAGGATGTCTCTGCGGCCTTTACTTTTTATGATAACAATTTCGGGCCTTATCCCTACGATCGTCTTGATGTTGATGCCATGGCGGTCGGATTCGGGCAGGGTTCGCCCGGACTGGTGCATCTTTCCGAAGCGACTTTCCAGCGCTCCGAGAAAGGACTCGATGACAAATTCCGCGCCCATGAAATCGCTCATCAGTGGTGGGGGCACCTGGTCAGTCCCGAAAGTTATCGGGATGTCTGGCTGTCGGAAGGGCTTGCGGAATATTCGGCGGCCCTTTATGTGCTGCTGGGA
The DNA here is from genome assembly GCA_040752235.1 of Candidatus Zixiibacteriota bacterium. Taxonomy (GTDB): domain Bacteria; phylum Zixibacteria; class MSB-5A5; order GN15; family PGXB01; genus PGXB01. The sequence goes on from JBFMFJ010000069.1 coordinate 11,452, forward strand.
CGCAAGGATGAATCGACTTTCCATGAAATTCTGAAGGATTGGAGAAAAGCCATAATTCAAAGCGGCGTCATGAACGGCAAAAAATCGGTTGGATATAAGGCCGGTTCCATCAATCTTGGAAATCGTCTCGGCTCGGAGGTGTCACCGGGTGACTATACCGCCATAATTTATTACAAAGCCGCTTATATGCTGCACATGCTTCGCTTCGAGCTGGAACAGGGGACAGACAACTCGGGCAAATTTATGACAATGCTCGCAGAATTTGCCGGACAGCATGAATACCGGAAAGCTTCGACCGAGAATTTTATTGAGGTTGCTTCACACTATCTTGGAGATCGGACGCAGCCGTTTTTTAACCAGTGGCTATATGACTGGCGAGTGCCCGAAATAAAGACAAAGGCCAGAATCAATAAAGACGGTACGGCGGAAATTGACATTGCCGTCAATGACATCGATGACGCCTTCGAAACACTATATCCGGTGCGGTTTGTGATGGGTGATGGTTCATCAGATTCGGTCGTATATACAATTCGAAGCGGAGAGAATCATTTTGTATATAAAGCCGGGAACGGTGCGGCGGTAAA
>JBFMFJ010000070.1:0-11882 GCA_040752235.1 Candidatus Zixiibacteriota bacterium
TCCAATTCCACATCGCCATGTTTATAGTCAATTACCTTAGTCACTACTTCCCCGCTGACCGGCACAAAAATACAAAAGACTAATGCTGTCAATATTAAGAATCTCATAGCGCGCTCCTTTTCCAATCAAACTTATATTACTCACAAATTTATTAATCCTGTTGACTCAAATCCCTTAGCCTTATATACGATAATTGTAACCGGCTCGATGGATTTGTCATATAATTGTGATTCCTCCATCTTATGACTTGACTCTTATGGACAGCGCGACTATTTTGTTTAAGTAAATCGAAATACATCGCAGACTATATGAACAGCTACGAATCATTAAGGGACCATTTGTTTGAGCTGGAGAAACGCCTGCTTCGGCCGGAGGTCAGGCATTCTGCGGATGAACTCGTTTCGCTTCTTGCCGATGATTTCATGGAAATAGGAAGTTCCGGTCAGGTATATGACAGGCCGGCCATAATTCAGGAACTCTCCGATGAAATCACGCCGAAGATATCGGTTTCGGATTTTAATTTGAGACTTCTGGCACCGAACCTGGCTCTGGTCACATATCGAGCCGACTTTTACAGAGATGGGAATATTCCGGTGATATGCTCTTTAAGGAGCTCTATCTGGAAGCAGAATGGCGATTCATGGCAGATTATTTTCCATCAGGGAACGCCGATTGTTATATAGTTGAACATCTGCTGAATAATAATAGCTGATATTAATAAGAAGCTGCTGTCTTCCAGGGACTACCGCAATTGTTCAGCAATTGATGACATTGTAATGAATAGCAACACGCGACTTGGTGGGATTTACAGGATTACGCTTTTTTTCTTCAGATTACATATTTTTTTAATATCAGAAGAACAAATTGTCGATTAAATTGTTAATACAATTAATATACCTGCATTATTTTATTTGTTCTGCAAACCATAAGAACGGGGAGTTAACAATGTTTCAAAGGCAATTAGGAATTTTGTCGGTTGCTTTGCTGGTCATTATTTTTGCCTTCGGCTGCAGCAACACCGACTCGCCGGTTTCCTCGACCCCGGCCGGATTCAATATCTCGGCGGCGGTCAAGGCTATTCCAGCTGATGCCGTGGTCGATTCGGCCACGATGTATATTTATGCCATGTCAATCAGCCCGCAAACGATCAGTGTCCATAATATAACCTCGGCCTGGGATGAATCATCAGTCACCTGGACTTCATTCGGCGGTGCTTTCGATCCGGATACGATCGGCACAATCAGTTTTACGATTCCCGGTTGGTATGCCCTTGATGTCACCGAAGCCGTCAAAGGTTGGTTTGACGAATCACTGATGAACTTCGGATTTTATCTCCAATACGGCGGCGAGGACACCGCCCTTACCATGATCGCTTCAAGTGAGTCCGGTGATAATATGCCTTATCTCAAGGTATACTACACTGTTCATGAGGGTGACATGAGCGAGGATATGGATGTCGCTGGTGATGCCCACATTTTCTCGGCTGATGCCGGAGCCAATTTCGGTGATGCCGGATTGCTCCTTTTGGGTGGTTTCCCGGATGTCGATTCGACCTATAATGCTCTGGTCATGTTCAGCTTCGATAAAATCGTTCGCTATGTGACGCTCGGCGGCATGGTCTTTATGGATGAAAACGGGAACGGCATGTATGACAACGGCGAACCCGGAGTTGAAGGGGTCACGGTCAATTTGTATAATTGTGAGGATTCTCTGCTGGCATCAGTTACCACCGATGAAAACGGCTACTATATGTTCGATTCGCTGATGGCGGGGGATTATAAGGTTGGCTTTATGGCACCCAATGGATATCAGATAAGCTCGCCCATGGGCGGTATGACCGAGTGCATGACGCTTCTTCCTGGCGAAGAATATCTCGATGTCAACGCCATCATAAATGCTTATGACGGCTGCACTTATGGCAAAGGCTACTGGAAAAACCATGCCGGCTTCGGACCGCAGGCCGATGAAGTCAGCGCGCTATTGCCGTTATGGCTCGGCGATGAGGGCGGCGACAAGAGTATGGCTATCACCGACGCTCAAATAGCGGTGGATATCCTTTCGCAGCATACATACGGACATCCCAGCAACGGCATTACGAAACTATATGCCCATCTCCTGACGGCCAAATTGAATATCGCCAACATGGCCAATCCGGAGGATATCTACATGACCATTGCCGATGCCGATGCCTTCCTGGCCCAGTATGACTGGAACGATTGGGATATGCTCGAGAAAGATCAGCAGAAGATGGTTCTGCAGTGGATGGGGCATATTGAAGACTACAACGAAGGCGAAATCGGCCCCGGTCATTGCGGAGATGATGATTATGACGACAATGACGACATGGACGATGACTTCTAAAATTCTATCTTAAAAGAGAGCACAAAAAGAATCCGCGGCGCCATCCTGCACCGCGGATTTTTATTTTTCTAATATGCGAATCTGCCAAAAATTCTACGCTATATACCGGGACCGCAGACTGGTGGCGGACCGCCTTTATAAAGATAACTTATCAGATAGGTTACATCAAGAATATTGATTTGACTGTTGCCGTTGGCATCAGCCTCACCGCTGCAATATGGCGCCGCCCCGCCTTTATACAAATAACTGATAATAAAAGTCACATCAAGAATATTAACGGTTCCATTATGATTGGCATCGCCCGCAACAGTGCAGCACTGTGATACGATTATTCCGTGCGGCCCCGCGCCCGTCGGAACCACTCCATGACAAACATCACATTTATTAAGTGTTCCGGCATAACCCTGCAGGGCAATGTTCTGGACATTATCGCGATCGACACGACTGGTCACAATAGCATGCGGCTCGCCATGACAGGCGCTGCAAAATAATCCCCCATGCCCTCTTGATTCGCGAAACAATTTACCCGGCTCTTCAGCATAGTTTGAACCGTGACAGGCGACAGCGCCGCAGGCCGGCTCCTCGAACCATGGCTCCCGACCGCTGCTGATACTCTCACCGACCTGAGTGACACTCCCGTGGCAGCTTTGACACACAAATCCATGCTGTGTGCTCATGACGTCACGAAGACATTGCGTATTCGGTCCGGGATGGCACTTGTAACAATCATTGGTAAATTCACCATGCTTTTTGTGAACCGCCTCCGACAGAGACGGCAGATCAGGATTGCCGGCCATCCCCAGCGCATTCGAAGCATGACAGTTCGCGCACAAAACAGGCTTGGCATTCGGGTCGAATCCGGCTTCAGGTCCATGCAGGTTAAGGATACCCTGCTCACTGCCGTGGCATCCCGAACCGACACAGTTGATTTCGTTGGAAACGGGGACAACCGGAGGGGCGGTGGCAAGCAATTGCTCAGATTGGTCATAAAGCTTCAATAGTCCCAGTTGAAAGGGATCCTCGTTGATAAGGTCGGCATCGGTAAATGGTGTTATTGGGATGCCCGTCACATAGAAAAAGTTTTCGGTGACTGCCATGTCACCGGTTAAGCCGTTTCCTGTCAACCCGATATTGGGCGGCAGACTTACCCCGAAAATAACATCCTCATAGTCCCAGAAATTGGTCTTTCCCACAGAATAAGTATTACCCGGAATCTCATAAGTAACATGCAGATTGGATGTGACCACAACCGGCGGATTGGTTGCATCGCCGATCTGGATGACCTGCGCCCGAACATTATTGTAGGGCGGAAGAACCACCAGAGTCGAAAAATCTTTGTTGCTGCAATGCATGCCAAGGTCATTCCATCCGATTATGATGTAATCCTGGCCGAACAAAGGGAAAGCAATTAGAAAAACAGATAGAAAGACACCAAACTGGAAAGTTTTCATAATGCCCTTCTTTTTTAGGTGTTTGCTTGATATACAATACCAAATTAGTCCTCTTTTGTCAAGGAATAACTTGATATAACTGTAACAGCACAAAATGTTACGGAGATCAATCAGATTCTGCTAAGACATGCGCAATAGTATTTGTTTTCCGCCGCAATAAAAAAGCCAACCTAATGATTGACGGTCACCCCTCTTACTTCCAGAATCGGTATGTAATCATCAATTGATTGAGCGGATAACGGATTATTCTGCAGATAAAGAGTATCTCCCGAACTTATGCCGGAATTATTTACAAGCGGCAGGATGTCGGCTATCTGATTGTACCTTAAATCCAATAAATGAATATTTGTGAGCCCTGACAACGGTGATAAATCAACAGCTTGATTAAACAAACAGTATAATTCCTCCAATCCTGTCAGGGAAGCCAATGGAGTAAGATCTGAGGCGCCATTGCTGCTCATAACCAGGACTTTTACCTGTGTAAAATTGAATATAAAAGCAATATCCGCAAGTCCATTGCCGGAAATGTCAAGTTCCCGCAATAATGGCAGCTCGTATATTGGTGAATAATCCATCACCTCTGTATTATTAAGCCGCAGCCATTCAAGATTCCCCAGATTCGCCAATGGCGATATATCGCTGATCGGATTATTCCCGATAGACAACTGCCCCAGATTTGTAAGACCCGCGAGTGGAGTTAAATCGCTGATATTATTATTGAAAAGCGTTAAAGCCCAAAGAGTGCTCATAGTCTGCAGCGGTGCCAGATCGGAAATCTCATTCCCGGAAAGATGCAGGAAAACAATGTTGATACAATATTCAAGTCCCGAAAGGTTTTCAATCCCCTGATCGGCTGCCACAAGATCGATCATATCCTGAAGGTCTGATATATGAATATCACCGGTAGGCAGATCAATCGTCTCCCGAACATTTCTTTCCAATATGCTGTCGGGAAAAACCACAACCTGATCGGTAAGACAGGTCACACCGACACAGTTTGATATCCCGCTCCAGTTGCCGGCTTCATCTCTCGTTTTTATGGCAAAATAATAACTCTCTCCGGGAGTCAGGGTTTCGACCTTGAATGACTGTATCATTCCTGCCGGAAGCGGCGCATTGATACTGTCGACCCGATAAGCACTGTCAAAATTCGCGGCAGTAATGGTTGCCTGGGAGGCACGGAAATCATACTGATAAGCCACACCGGTGTTGCCGTCATCGCCGGGTGCCGTCCACTCAAGGGTTGCTGAATTCGTATTTACCAAAACCTGTCTGAGGTCGGTTATAGCCTGCGGCGGAGTTGTATCCGAGTCATCATCATCATCAACATCCCCCCCTGAAGAATTCTTGGAACAGGAAAGAAAACAGGAGACTATAAACAGCAATAATATTGCCAATGACAATTTCTTTCGTGGACCCCACATATCTGCCTCCATTATTGAATTGTCCAGGCATGTTGCACGCAGACAACCTGTACCGCGTCAGACTGCCTGAATAATCATATAAAAAGTACCTAAGCGATGTGTTCATGCATTATTGATGACATCATAATCTAATATGCACCTGATCGCCTGTCAATGGGAATATGTTACAAAAGTCGGAATAGATATGACGTTAACAAGTAATAGAGTCTGCCTTTTGCCTATGATGGGATCTGACATTTGGTGCATACAAATGTAGCAAAATAACCGCCGTGGCGCTCGACGGAGTCTATTCTAAAACCGGCTCTTTTGAGCATCTCCTCGATGGCCCAGTCAAATGTCGGATACTCTTCCCTGATATTCAGCACCATCTCCCTGGCTTTATTGCTTCCGGCATATTTTTCGGCCATCAGGATAAATCCATTCATCAAATTTATGTAATCTTTTGTATCAAAGGATAAAATACTGTCGCGAAGCAACAGCCGGCCGCCGTCTTTTAATGCATCATACATATTCTGGATGGCGATCATCTTCCAGAAATCGGGAAGATGATGCAGCGCGATCTGTGTCAGGATTACATCCACATCTTCCTGTTTCCGATAATTAAGAAAGCCCGTATGCAAAAACTCAATATTAGTGACACTTCCATCTCTGGCTTTTTGCTCCGCATATTTCAGCATCGTTCCGGAAACATCGGCGGCGATCACCTTTCGGCACTTGCCCGCCAGTTGAATCGCTATTTCACCTGTCCCGGAGCCGAATTCCAGGACCACCTGATGACTCTGCAAACCGACTGCATTCGCTATTCCGGCCGCTTCAGCTTCCGGTTTTCGCACAACAGCCGCTTCCCGGTCATACTTTTCGACCTGTTCGACGCTGTCAAAATCAACACCCACCTGCTTCATCTCATCATAAAACCATTCCGGATTTTTTGATGACATATTTATCCTTTCAGATCTTGGTTTTCCGATACTTGCGAAACCTCAGACATTCACACAATCTGTAAAATATATGGCAATTTCGGCAGCCCGGCAACTGGAGAAATTCTTGATATAACAATATCATTTCATTAATTTTAATTCGGATAAAATTGGGCCATGCCGGTCTTTTGATATTTAGGCAATTTCTTAAAAACCAACATCTTAATAGAACAGCCGCCATGCCGATTATTCCCATGGCGGGCTGAAATATATAGCGCAATAAACGATATTAATCGTATAACCAAAATATAATAGATATCGATAATCTACATTAATAACGGGAGCCGTGGAATGGATCTGACCACTTTGGAAAAAAACAAAATTTTTGATCGTTATCTGGATATTCTGGGCCTGTCCAGGAAAAAGCCGAGTCTTGATGCTCTTAATGAATTGGTGCCCGCGCATCTGAGAAAAATACCTTTCGAAAATATATCGAAATTGTACAGTCGGAAGACGGCCGATCGCCGCAATATACCCTCTCTTGATGAATATCTTGACGGAATCGAGCGATTCAATTTCGGAGGCACCTGTTACACCAACAATTATTACATGAATCTGCTCCTTAATAATCTGGGATACAATGTAAAACTCTGCGGTGCCAAAATTGCCAAAGAGGGAACTTCTCCGAATGGTCATATGATCAGCATCGTAAATGTCGATGGCTCCGAATATATTGTCGATGTCGGCTATGCCGCACCGTTTCATGTACCCCTGCCCCGTGATTTAAGGGAGGATTTTGTTATTGAAATCGGTGCCGATAGCTATGTTCTGAAACCGCAGGACTCCGGCGGCTATTCGCACCTTGAATACTACCGCCGCGGTCAGCTTAAACATGGCTATATGGCCAAACCCGTACCGATGAGGGTCGAGCAATTTGCCGATGTCATATCGGATTCCTATGGTGATAAGGCTCTATTCCTTAATGCCATTATACTGGCGCGCTTTTTCCCGAACCGAATGCTCACTATCCGCAATTTCACTATGATTGAGCTGAATGGCCCGGAAATGCACATAACGGAGTTGAACAGTCTCGAGGAAACCGTGCACGCCATACAAAAATATTTCAATATTCCGAGTTCAATCGCGTTAACAGCAATATCGGGTATGGGCGAACTCAGGAATCCCTGGGCCTAGTCCGCCAATACTTGCATTATCCCCTGATTTGATTAATAAAATAACAAAGCATGTTATTTATTGGCCGGCGGTATCGGAGAGGGGACCTTGTTTTCAACCGGCTTTAGTGACTGGTAATAGGCGAACAGCGCTTTCAGGTCATCATCGGTCATATGCGAACGAGGCATTGGAGGCAGAACCGGCCGGCCCATCCCCCTGTGTTTTCCTTCCCTCATGGCCTTAATAAATTGCTCTTCGGTCCAGTGCCCGATACCTGTGGTCGGGTCGGGAGTCAGGTTTATTCCGAAACTGACGCCCCATGGACCGAAAAATGCTGTATTTCCGTTATTCGCCATATAGCCCCAACTGGTCGGACCAAGAATGCCATCCGGCATCTCCGGTAGAGCTTCATCTGCCGGATGTCCCGAAAGATACCGGGATGTATCCTCCATCGGACCGGTTGCTGTGAAGATTTTGGGAGAATGACACGCCCCGCAGTCACCGATCTTATTGAGGTATTCACCTCTCGCAGTAAGATTCTTGTCGCCGGATGTGTTACCTTCCTCGGCCTGAAGCGCCGGGATTGACAGAAGCAGTAATCCGATAAGAGAAACTGCCAGCATGCACAAAATGACAAATCTCTTTTGCACAAAACCCCCTTTTAAAGATGTTTTTGATTCAGAAATAATATATATCACGTGATTTCATCTTGTCAAGAACTGCCTGCACGGATGTTCTGTTTTTTTTCGAATATATGGACTATTCCAACCCATATTTTCATTTCATTTTTTGGATATTTCCGCGAACCTGCTGCCGGGCATACAGTTGAACACCGATTTGCAATTCTTAAAATATCTTCCCTATTTTAACTTGCCTTTTAATAGATTTTGCAATAATCTTTTTCAGGAATACCTATCACATAAAACTCTTTTATGCATGGAGGACAATATGAACAAGAAGTACCTTATGCTGACGACGGCAATTCTGTTTATCCTGATATGTCTCTCTTCAGCGGTCATGGCCCAAAGCAAACCGGTTCAATTAGCACTATTCACGCCGGTCCAGATTTTCCCGGAGGATACCGAGATTTCCGGCATTCGTATCAGTCTGCTTTATGGCCGAAATGTCGCTGTCACCGGACTGGACTGGGGACTGGTCAATCATACCACCACCGGCAAATTCCTGGGAGTGCAATTCGGCCTGGTTGGTATGGCCGACACCGATTTCAAGGGTTTTCAAAACAACTTTGTCAATGTAGTCAAAAGAGATTTCGAAGGTTTTCAGTGGGGTTTTGTCAATTATGCCCATTATGCCAATGGCTTCCAGCTTGGATTTGTTAATTATGCCGAAAGCATGAAAGGGCTTCAGATCGGGCTGGTCAATGTGATTAAACAGGGCGGCCAATTCCCGGTCTTTCCCATCGTTAACTGGTCATTCTAAGATTACGATCCCGGCCCGGTTTTCACGGGCCGGGATTTATTCTAAAACTTATTAAAAACATTTTATAGCCATTTTCGTATAAACCAAAACAGGTTCTATAATTATGTTTTGGATAAACAGAACGACAAGGTGTGACTTCAACTGACATTGATATATAACTATAAATAATCTCAGGAGTTCTATTATGCGTCTTTCATTTTTATTGATCCTGCCTCTGCTGCTGCTTTCAATTTCCGGCATGGCTGCGGACTGGCATATTACACAGCTTGATAACGGCCTGAAAGTGATGATTCTCGAGAATCATCAGGTCCCGCAGGTCAATATCTCGACCACAATTAAAGTCGGCGCCAAAAACGAATCCGATTATTTTGACGGCGCCACTCATCTACTGGAACATCTCATTCTCTTCCGCGGCACAGAAGAAATGACCGGCGAGGCGCTTGGAAACGCCATGAAACAGCACGGCGCTTATTTCAACGGCTATACTTCATCCGACTGGACCGATTTTGTTATCTCCCTCCCTAAGGAAAATCTCGACTTCGCATTGAAAATCCACTCCGACATGCTCTTTCGTTCCAACTTCCCCGAAGATGCCATGAACAAGGAACGGCAGGCGGTTCTCGAGGAAATAAACATCAGCGAAGACAACCCGGCCGCCAAGGCCTATCGGGCCTCATTGAAGACCCTCTATGGCAATCACCCGTATTCCAAAAACGTTCTTGGTCCCAAGGAAAATATCAGCAGCATCCCGCGCGATTCGGTGTATGCATACTACAAGCGTTACTATGCCCCGAACAACATGACACTGGTCATTGTCGGTGATGTCGATCCCCAAACCACCCTGGAACTGGTTAGAAAATATTTCGCCGGTATTCCCCGGGGCGAGGAAGTGAAGGATAATTATGCCCTGCCGCCCAAACACGACAAGGTCACTGAAATCGAAATCAAAAAGGATGTCAACCAGGCTTATCTGATGATGATGTCGATCGGGCCCAAATCCGACAGCCCCGACCAGTACGCCCTCGACCTGATGGCCTCGATTTTGGGCAGCGGGGAATCGAGCCGTCTCTGGAAAAAGCTTAAAGATGAAGACGGTCTTGTATATTCAACCGGCTTCTCATTCTACACCTCAAAATATGAAGGGACTCTGCTTTCCACATCAACTCTGGATCCGGCTAATATCGACACCGTCGAAAAGGTCATTGATGAGGTCCTGAATAATGTTAAACAGAACGGATTCACCGAAAAGGAATTGCGCAAAGCCAAGAATAGAATCAAAACCAATTACTATACATCCATGGAGCGGGGGCTTGATATGGCCGATAATTATGCCCAGTATGACTCATTCATCGGCTACCAGTATATCCAGAACTATCCGGATAATATCGAAAAAGTGACCCTGGCGGATCTGAATGCCGCGGCCCAAAAATATCTTAATACCGATTCATACGTCAAGACTATGGTGGTGCCCAAATGAAAAAACTAACATTAATCAGTCTGCTGTCCTTTTTGGCCGCAGTATTGCTGCTTGCAGGATGCGCCGGCCGGAACCCGGTTATAAACATCGATGCGGATGGCTATGGAAAAGCGACAATGTCGAACGGTATGATTGTCCTGGTTAATCGGGACGAGTCCACCTCATTGACTGCGGGGAGAATACTGATAGGCGGAGGCGTTCTCACCGAAACTGCGGAAAATAACGGCATCACCAACCTGATGACCAAAATGCTGCTGAAAGGCAATGATGCCATGACCGCGTCCGAAATAACGGAGCAGCTTGATTTTCTCGGGGCCTCGTTTTCAGCCGATTGTTACCGTGATTACAGCTCCATCTCGTTTACCTGCCTGACCGAGAACTTCGAGCAGGTTTTGGATATTATCTCACGATCGCTGACTTCCCCCACCTTCCCCGATGATGAATTGCAAAAATTGAAGATGGAAATCCAGGGCGATATCAAGGCCTCGGATGACAACCAGGCTGCCGCTTCAAGCAAATTGTTCTGGAAGACGACCTTCGGAAATGAAGGCTATGGTCTTCCGACCACTGGCACTGAAGAATCAATCAAGAATATAACCATCGATGACATTAAGGCACATTACCGGAAACTGGTCGGGGCCAACAATATCATCTTTTCAGTGGCTACCGATCTGCTTGCCGAAAAATTATCCACCATTATCGGCAGCAAGCTGGGGAGTATTAAATCGGGCGCCGAAACGCTTCCCGCACCATCATTGAACTTTCAAAATGAAAAAACCGGTTTTATCTCGTACGACAGAAACCAGTCCTTCGTTTATATGGGCTATGTAATGAATCACCTTCAGCCGAAGGAGATGCTGTCGGTATTTCTTCTCCATGAAATCATGGGCAACAATGTCGGCTCCCGACTCTGGTATCTTCGTCAGGAAGAGAAGCTGGCCTATTCTGTTTACACGCAATACGCCGCCGACAAGTATGAAAGTCTTTTCCGGGCCGCCATCGGCACCGACACCAGCAAGGTTAAACAGGCTCTCGGTTCGCTTGAGCGCGAATGGGATAAACTTGTCAGCGATGGCATCACGGCCGAGGAGTTGGTCGATGCCAAAATCAATCTGAAAAACAATCTGATTTTCTATATCGACCGCAAAAGCGGCCGGGCCAATTATATGGCATCATTTGAATATGCCGGGTATGGATACAAATTCATTCTTGACATGATAGCGATGGCTGACTCGATCGCGCTTGACGACGTCAACAGCTTTATCATGAGCAATTTGACGAGCGATCGAAGATATACTTCAATCGTCGGCAAACAATAAAAACTCTTTTTCGGGGCGGCGAATTTCATCGCCGCCCTTTTTCTATATTGGCCAATCAATAAATAACCGCAATCATCATTTCAATATAATTATAACGTGCGCGGCAGATGTCCACATCTGCCCGCAATAAAATGCCGGTTAAACCTTCAGCCGCCCTGCCTCTTTCAATACCCGAAACGCATCCACGGTGACGAACTCATTCAGTCTGGTTGATCCGCTGCCACCCCAGTCAATCAGAGAAATTCTGCTTCCTTGCCCCGGCAGGCCTGTCTTATAAATTTTCCGTTCGCAGGGCCAGCCGCCGTCCGGCAAACGTTTCG
>JBFMFJ010000071.1:0-11749 GCA_040752235.1 Candidatus Zixiibacteriota bacterium
ACCTTAGGCGTCGCCATCCTTGCGGTTAGGCAAACGACTTCGGGTGCTCCCAACTTCCGTGGCTTGACGGGCGGTGTGTACAAGGCCCGGGAACGTATTCACCGCATCGTGCTGATATGCGATTACTAGCGATTCCGCCTTCATGGAGTCGAGTTGCAGACTCCAATCTGAACTGAGACCGGTTTTAGGGATTAGCTCTACCTCGCGGCCTTGCAGCCCTCTGTACCGGCCATTGTAGTACGTGTGTAGCCCTGGGCGTAAGGGCCATGATGACTTGACATCATCCCCACCTTCCTCCAGCTTATCACTGGCAGTCCCCCTAGAGTTCCCAGCATTACCTGATGGCAACTAAGGGTAGGGGTTGCGCTCGTTGCGGGACTTAACCCAACACCTCACGGCACGAGCTGACGACAGCCATGCAGCACCTGTTCACCGACCCCCGAAGGGGAAACGTCCTTTCAGACGCTGTCCGGTGTATGTCAAACCCAGGTAAGGTTCTTCGCGTTGCCTCGAATTGAACCACATACTCCACCGCTTGTGCGGGCCCCCGTCAATTCTTTTGAGTTTCAGCCTTGCGACCGTACTCCCCAGGCGGGGCACTTAATGCGTTAGCTTCGGCACTGAGGGAGTCGACACCCCCAACACCTAGTGCCCATCGTTTACGGCTAGGACTACCAGGGTATCTAATCCTGTTTGCTCCCCTAGCTTTCGCGCCTCAGCGTCAGTATCGGACCAGAGAGCCGCCTTCGCCACCGGTGTTCTTCCAGATATCTACGCATGTCACCGCTACACCTGGAATTCCACTCTCCTCTTCCGTACTCAAGATTAACAGTTTCAGATGCAGGCCGGAGGTTGAGCCGCCGGTTTTCACATCTGACTTGAGAATCCGCCTACACGCCCTTTACGCCCAGTGAATCCGAACAACGCTCGTTCCCCCCGTATTACCGCGGCTGCTGGCACGGAGTTGGCCGGAACTTCCTCTGCGGGTACCGTCAGGGCTGAAGCAGTTACTCTTCAACCGTTTCTTCCCCACTGACAGGATTTTACACTCCAAGGAGCTTCATCATCCACGCGGCGTTGCTGCGTCAGACTTTCGTCCATTGCGCAATATTCCCTACTGCTGCCTCCCGTAGGAGTCTGGGCCGTATCTCAGTCCCAGTGTGGCCGATCACCCTCTCAGGCCGGCTAACCATCAGAGCCTTGGTAGGCCGTTACCCTACCAACTAGCTAATGGTACGCGGGCTCATCTATGAGCGAAAGGTTGCCCCTTCTTTGATCTTTAGAAGATGCCATCCAAAGATATTATCCGGTATTAGACCCCCTTTCGAGGGCTTATCCCAAACTCAAAGGCAGATTACCCACGTGTTACTCACCCGTTCGCCACTTTACTCGCCCGGCCGAAGCCAGACTTTCTCGTACGACTTGCATGTATTAAGCACGCCGCCAGCGTTCGTTCTGAGCCAGGATCAAACTCTCCGTAAATATTAAAACTCTTATTAGCGCTTTAATAATTCGAAGATTGTCCTCTCGAACACTTCGTTGTTCTTGATTATTGACGGTCTCGAAAAATGTTTTTTAACATATTGAGACCCACACTATTGCGGAAAATTTATCATTTCCGCTCTTGGCTTACTATTAAGTTTTCAAAGATCAATTTCGGCAAAAAATTGCTGCCTATCCAAGACAGCATTGGATTATAACCAATCAATATACGGCTGTCAAGCAAAATCTTTGTGAATATTTAAAAAGTTTTGCCTGGCCCTTCCGCGTTCCTTTGCAACAATTGACTGGCACTGTATGTTCCCTATAATCCTTTCTACTCGTTTTTTGCCTTTATCATAATCGGCCCGTGAAAATAATACTTTAATTTTTAATGTCAAGAAAATCTTTTGTCCATATTAAAGATTTTTTTGCCCCCCTTAAAATGCGGGAATAACTGCCCCTGCCGGAATCCGACTCTTACCCCATTTTACAGGGCTTGACAGCCCTGATGACGGCCGAAACAACATAATCCTCGGCATGCATGCCGGGCATCCATTCCCGAATATATTCGCGGCTCTGGCATTGCGGCTCCACCAGCACTCCGGTAAATCCGGCACCTTTGAGAATATCGACCAAATCATCTATTAACATAGCCCCCGCGACACATCCGACATAAGCATCGAGATCGGTGGCTATCTGCTCCGGGAGCGGTTTAACAGCAACGATATCGGAGATGGTCAATCGCCCTCCCGGTTTGAGAACCCGGAAGGACTCGGAGAAGACTCTCATTTTATCAGGCGAAAGATTGATGACGCAATTCGACATGATGATATCAATGGAAGATCCGATAATCGGCAGACGTTCGATTTCACCGTAGCGAAATTCAACATTGGTAAATTTTCCACCCAGAGCATTTTTCCGGGCGAGGGATACCATCTCCGGGGTGACATCAACGCCGATGACATGACCGGCAGGGCCGACTTTCTGCGCCGCCAGAAAGCAATCGAAACCTCCCCCGCTTCCAAGGTCCAGAACAACTTCGCCTTCCTTGAGTTCGGCGATGGCCACAGGATTGCCGCAGCCAAGACCCAGATTGGAACCGGAAGGAGCACCCTCCAATTGACTGTCCGAATATCCCAGTCCCTTTGACAGGGCGTCCGCCGATATGGTGATTTCGGCACCGCCGCAGCATTTGACATTTGGATTACAGCAGGGGCTGACTTTGTGTTTGGCCACCCGGCCGTAATGTTCTTTCACTCTATTATGAATACTGTGGCGGTCATGAATACTCATATATAAGAACCTTTCCACATTAGTTACGGTTTTTTGATAAAATATCTACATCTTATACGTTTGACAGTTCCAACGGATAAAAGTTGAATACTTAATATCATTAAATCAAGGAAATTTTGTATTAATATCCCACAATAATGATCGGCGGTCCTGTACGACAAAAAATGACCGCCGGATTCACTTCCGGCGGTCTCAAATGAAATAATACTATATATAGGCAGGTGACCTTAGGACTTATTTGTCGTTGTCTTTTATCACCTTATACTGGTCAAGGCGATGACGATATATCTTGCCTTCAATCATATAAATAACGTCTTCGGCGATATTGGTGACATGATCGGCAATGCGTTCGAGCTGGCGTGAGGTCGACAAAAATCTAATCAGGCAGTCCAGGCTGTTGGGATATTGCGGAATTTTCTCTTCAATAATTTTGTACATCTGCCGGTGCAAATCATCGATTTCATCATCAGCCAGGCAGACCTCATGAGCCAGCCGGGCATCGAGATTCACCAGTGAGTCGATACTTTTCTTAAGCATCGCCTGCACCTTGTGGGTCATCTTGTGCAGATCGAAGGGGACCTCGATATTATCACGGCAGGCCAGATGCATGGTACCGGTCGCGATATTGGCGGCCAGATCGCCGATTCGCTCGAGATCATTATTGATCTTCAAAACGGCAATGATAAACCTGAGATCGTTGGCCACAGGCTGATAAAGGGCAAGAAGCTTCAGGCATTCTTCTTCGACATCAACTTCAATCTGATCAATTTCAAAGTCGCCCTCCATTCCTTTCCGGGCCATGGCCTGGTCCCTTTCGATAAAGGACTTAACGGCGATATGAACGCTTTCCTCGACCTTGGCGCTGAGAGCCAGGATTTTTCTTTTTAACTTTTCGACTTCATTCTGTAAATGCTTGGCCATATTATGGCTCCTCGTTAATTATCCGAACCGGCCGGTGATATAATCTTCGGTTTTCTTCTTCTCCGGTTTGGTGAACATCTTACCGGTTTCATCGAATTCCACCATGACTCCTTCATAGAAGAAGGCGGTATAATCGGAAATCCGGGCAGCCTGCTGCATGTTATGCGTCACAATAACAATTGTATAATTTTTCTTCAACTCTCCCACCAGATCCTCGATCTTGGCCGTCGAGATCGGGTCAAGGGCCGAGGCCGGCTCATCCATCAGAATTACCTCCGGCCTGATAGCCAATGCCCGGGCAATACACAAACGCTGCTGCTGCCCCCCGGACAACATATAGGCGCTGGTATCAAGCTTGTCTTTGACTTCGTCCCAGAGAAAGGCCCGCTGCAGCGAATCCTCGACAACATCCTGAATCAGTCTCCTGTCTTTGATACCGTTCACTCTCAATCCATAAGCCACATTCTCGAATATTGATTTGGGGAACGGGTTGGATTTCTGGAAAACCATTCCGATCCGGGTTCTTATGGCGGAGGGCTCTTTAACATCTTTATAAATATCGATACCTTCCAGCCTGACGGAACCTTCCATCCGTGTGCCGGGTATGGTTTCATTCATGCGATTCAGCGTGCGCAGGAATGTCGATTTACCGCAGCCGGAAGGGCCGATCAGAGCGGTGACCTTGTTTTTTTCTATATCGAGTGAGACGTTGAACAGAACCTGATTATTTCCATAGTAGAAATTCAGATTTTGCACCTTCATAATATATTCAGGCTCGACCGGCCTTATCAATGAATCCTGCACCTTTATTTGAGGCTTTTCGGTCACGATAATATCCTCAGCAATTTCATCAGACATTGGATCTTCTTTTCCTGATACGGGAGCGAATAAGAATCGCCACCAGGTTCAATAAAAACGTCAACAACAAAAGAACCAGTACGGTTCCATATAATATCGGTTTGGTCTTTTCGACATCGGGCGACTGTGTCGCCATGACATATATATGATAACCCAGTTCCATGAACTGGTCATTCAACTTCGATGGAAGGTAGGGCAGATAATAGGCGGCACCGGTGAACATAATCGGCGCCACCTCCCCGGCGCCGCGCCCCACCGCCAGAATAGAGCCGGTCAAAATTCCGGGTAAAGCCTGTGGAATAATCACCCGCCGGAGGGTCTGAAGTCTGGTGGCGCCAAGAGCATAGCTGGCTTCTTTCAATTCTGCCGGGATGGTGCGCAGAGCTTCTTCGGTTGAAATAATCACGACCGGTAATGTCAGCAGGGCCAGAGTGAGAGCCGCCCAGACGATAGCGGGCTGCCCCCAGACCGGTCCCTCCGATTCAAAAAAAACTTTATCTATTCCGCCGCCGACGAAGCCTATAAAAAAGCCGAGCCCGAACAGGCCGAATACAATCGAGGGAACGCCCGCCAGGTTATTCACGGCGACTCTGATTAATCTTGTTATCATGGAATCGCGGCGTGTGTACTCATGCAAATATATGGCGGTAAAGACGCCAACCGGAACCACGGCAATGACCATAATCAGGACCAGAAAGACCGTTCCGAAAATGGCCGGGAAAATACCGCCTGCTTCCATGCCGTCTTCGGGAGGGTGAGTCAGAAACTCGATGTTTATTTTGCCGATACCGCCGACAAAAATGTTGCCCATTAGGATAACCAGTATGGCGATAATCAAGAGTGCGGCGAACAGAGTCAGTCCTTTGGGGATATATCCATTGGACTTGGCCTTGAAGTCCAGGGATTGAATGGCATCAATCGATGTCATTGGGGATGTTTGTAATTGAGGGCTCATCTGGTTTTCCCCTGGATACGCTCTTTGACTCTGGACAGCACTACATCCCCGCTCAGATTTATCACGAAAGTAAAGATGAACAGCAGTGTCCCTATGAAAAAGAGGACACTATAGTGTGCGCTTCCGAAGACCACCTCGGCCAGTTCGGCGGCGATGGTGGCGGAAAATGTTCTGGCCGAATCCAGGAAACTCGCCGAAATAATGGCGGCATTTCCGGAGGCCATCAGGACAATCATGGTCTCGCCAATGGCGCGGCCAAAACCGAGAACCACTCCGGCCGCAATACCGGGAAGCGCCGCGGGGAAAACCATAGTCAGCGACACCTGCCAGGGATTGGCGCCTAAAGCAGTGGCGGCTTCACGGAGAGATCGCGGGACCGATGTCATAGCATCCTCGGCAATGGTGAAGACTATCGGGATGACGGCCAAGCCCAGAGCAATGCCGGCATTAAGGGCATTCAGGCGGAAGGTCAGGCCGAATACATTCTGCAAAAAGGTCGCCAGCACCAGCAGTGCAAAAAAACCCAGGACCACCGATGGTATGGCCGAGAGCATCTCGATAACAGGCTTTATTATCTCTCTCATTCTCTGAGAAGCAAACTCCGAGGAGTAAATCGCCGCCCCGACGCCAAGCGGTACGGCAAACAGCATGGCGATCAAAGCCGCTTTGATAGTTCCCAGGAATAACGGATACAATGAATATTTGGGGACATCCGAATTGGGCTGCCAGGAAAATTTGGGGGCACGCCCTTCATAAAACTCCTGTTTGAAAATCATTTTATCGAGACCCGCCTCCTGCCTGACTTCCGGATCGGTAAAGATGGGGACGGCCTCTTTAAATATGAAAATGAAGATAAGCAGAATTGCTATCAGTGCCGCCATAGCATTAATGGCAATAAATTTTTCACCCAGGAATTCCCGGATTTTCGATTTGGGCTTGAATTTCAGTTCCTGCATTTGTCTCTTTTCATTTCATGAGGGCGGCAGAAATTTGCCACCCCCACAGTGAGAGAGAAAGAGAATAATTGCTTTATTTAACCATGTTTTTTACAGCCAGTTCCCTTGGCAGCGGGATATAGTCGATCTCCGCGGCGATTTTTTGACTGGCGTCGGAAAGTGCCCAGTTAACCAGTTTCTGCAGTTCGCCGGTCGGTTTCCCGTTGAAAAACCAGTAGAGTTCGCGAGCGACGGGATAGGTTCCGTTCGAAACGGTTTCCAGTGATGGCAGGACTGCCTTTTCCTTTTCGTCTTTGCTGACGGCGGCGTATTTCACACCTCTGGCCCAAGCGATACCACCGTAACCAATGCCGTTTTCATCCTTCGAAACGGCGTTAACAACGGCCGCTGTTCCGGGAAGAGTCTGCGTGTAATCGGAGTAATCTTCATTGTCAAGAACATGCTCCTTGAAGAAGGAGTAGGTACCGGAGTTGTTCTCGCGGCCATACAGGATGATCCTGGCATCTTTGCCGCCGACTTCTTTCCAGTTGGTTATGGCCCCGGTATAGATTCCTTTAAGCTGTGCGAAATTCAGGTTGTTGATCGGATTGCTTTCGTTAAGAAAGACGGCAATGCCATCAAGGGCCACCGAGACTCGATACGGCTTCACCCCGGCAGCTTCAGCCTGTTTGTACTCTTTTTCTTTCATATCGCGTGAGGCCTCGCAGATATCGGTGCTGCCGTTTATCAAAGCGGCAATACCGGTTCCGGAGCCGCCGCCGGATACCTGTATGACGGTGCCGGGATTGGTCTTCATATATTCTTCAGCCCAGCGCTGGCCAAGACGGACCAGAGTATCGGAGCCTTTTATACTGACATTTCCACCTGCCATCAGTATGCCGACAGCGGTGAACATCATGATTACTGCCATGAAAATTATTGACTTTTTCATTCTGAATCTCTCCTGTTATTCCTGCTTTTTCCTATATCATATTTTTATCTGATAGACAATTTGCACTTTCTGGTCTTTTCCAAAATTCTTTCCGACCGATGGGACTTTGCCCATACCACCGACATTGTCTTCATAATCCGTTGTTTCAAAGGTCAGCATAATCATGTTTCCGTTATAGAGGTCATAGGAGACACCGCCTATGATGGTATTGTATGCGGTCTTGTCCGGAGCGACCTTGTTGTCGGAATCGGTGTCGAAATGGTCGTAACGACCGAAGATGGAGAATTTGTAATCGGTCCTGGGAATCTTGACATTGGCAAAGGCCGAGTAGCCCTGGGTTTTAAGAGCATCACCGTTGGAATCAACCCACTCACCTTTGGCATTTCCTTCAGTCATCAGGTATTGCCCGGTCAGGATAAGCATGGGGTGTTCATAACTCACCATACCCAGATGAACAAAGTAGTTGGGAAGCTCAAGAGTATCGACCAGGTTGCCTTTTCCCATGACGCCGAAATAACTCACCTGCAACCCGGGAGCGACATCGGCCAGAGGTCTGAAGGTAAGCCGGAGTTCGCCGACCTTATTGTTGTTATTTTCCCTGGCATGGTAACCACTTCCATTGTAGATACCGACATGCCAGCTTCCATAGCGGCCGTCATAATGACTGTTGCCGGTTTTCTTCGAGGCCTCTTCCAGTTTGCCGCCGAAACCGCCCTGCAGGCTGACGCCCAGATCAGCAGAATTAAGAACACCGGCCCGCTCGATGAACATGGTGCCCTGAGAACGGTAAGGATTTATATGTTCTTCGAAGTCCAGCCATGGAATATGTCCAAGACCCAATTCGGCTTTCATGCCGGTGAATATTCCCGCATCTTTCGGCACAAGAGTTCCATAAAAGTATTTTTGACGAATTTTATAGTCGCCTTTGTCATCCTGTGTGAGGTCCATTGTAAGACGCATTCCGATCCAGGATTCCATTTTCTTTTCGAGTGTGAAATATCCCCTTTTGAGGGTGAATTGATTATAAGAGGTGTCTTCGTCGCCGGCCAATCCGGTTTTGCCGTTGGAATAGTCAAAATATCCCAACGCACTCAATTTGATGCCGTCGAGCGGTGATTTCTTTGTGTCATCGGCAACGGCACTCATGAATAATGTCATTATAATTACAGCAATGTTCAGGAATATTTTCTTCACTTTTTTCCCCTGATTTTAGTCATTCAAGTTTATAGATTCAGGTTACGCTTTTACTCTCCATGATCTTTTGCTTCCTTCCTGGCACCTCCCCCCGCCGGATTAAGTCTCGCGGGATATATTTATATCCTCATTTTTATCATTCTTGCTGCCAGATTAAACTCTTGAAATGTTAGAGAAATGTTAGCGAATGGCTAATTGATTGTTAAGATATTAGAACGCTTCGAATTTGTCGTAAGGCGTTATTTATTAAGGGCTTGTCAGAAATTGAGAAGAATCGGGGGGTAATTATTTGCCCTGATGTCCGGCAGGAAAGCGAATCGTAAAAGTGCTTCCTTGGCCCGGTTCGCTCTCGACATCAATAGTCCCGCCATGAGCCAGAACAATATGTTTGACGATCGCAAGGCCAAGTCCGGTCCCGCCCATTTTGCGGCTGCGGGCTTTGTCGGCCCGGTAGAACCGCTCGAATAGCCTTGGTATATGCTGACTGCTGATACCAATACCCTTGTCGGTGACACTAATCAGTATTTCACCGTCGGTGCGACGGCATGCCACTATGATATCCTTGCCGTCCTCGCTGTATTTGATCGCGTTATCAATTAGATTGACAACGGCATGTTCAAGAAGCGGAGCATTTATCGGGGCCGTAGTTCCGGGACTACAGGATCGATTTATTTGGATATGTTTCTCGCGGGCTTTGATTTCACAGGACTGTACGGCGGCATCGATAATGGCCTTCACATCACCCTCTTCCATCTCCATGCGCTCTTCCTCACCTTCCTGCTCGATACGCGACAGGCTGAGAATATCTTCAATAATGGCATTAAGGCGGTCGGCCTGCCGGGCGATAATCCGCAGGAATTTTTCGGAATCGGGATCGTCTTTCATCGGGCCGTCAAGCAGCGTTTCGACAAAACCCTTGATAGATGTAATCGGTGTTCTCAATTCATGGGATACATTGGCGACAAATTCGCGCCGGATGTTTTCCAGATGCCTGAGACGGGTCAGATCATTGAAGACAATCAATGCTCCTATTTTGTTTTGGGAGGCATCCAGCAGATGCGTTCCGACGGCTCTGAGGAAGCGGTCACCCTGGTTACTTATAATAATCTCCTGCTCGACCGGCTCGTTCGAAGAAAGAGTTTCAGCCACCATCCGATGCAAATCGGTATTACGAATGGCCTCCTGAATACTTTTGCCTTCGACCTGAGTAATATCAACACCAAACAGATTTCCTGCGGCGTCGTTTATATCCAGAACGATTTCGCGGTTATCCACAGCAATGACCCCTTCGGTCATGCTGGCCAGGATGGCTTCCTGTTCATTGCGCTGCCTGACAATGGTCTGGAATCGCTCATCAAGCTGGTGCGCCATTTTATTCATGGCTTCGGCAAGGTTGCGAATTTCTTCGGTGTCGGGCGCCGGCAGCTTATAATCAAAATCACCATCCGCGAATCGGCGGGCCCCTTCACTCAATTCGACAAGAGGACGACTCATTTTGCGGGAAATACCCAGACTAATGACCGCCGCAATTATGGCCACAATGATGCCGCTCAGAATTATTCCAAGACTAATACCTGACAGTTCATGATCTATGGCCGAGACCGAAACCGAGGTTCTGATGGCGCCAACGATTGAATTACCTTCAAAAAGAGGAATGGCCACATACATCAGATTCTGCTGCAGAGTATTGCTGAAACGAACAGCAATACCGGTTCGGCCGGATAATGCCGCGGCCAATTCCGGGCGGCCGGCATGGTTTTCCATTTTATCGGGATTGCTTTCGGAATCGCCTATCACGGTTCCGTCCGATAATATTATTGTTATGCGCGTGGAGGTTTTGTGGCCAAGATCCTTGCACAGGCTGTCAAGAGGATAATAATCCTGCCCTCCCATATAATTGTAAACCTGATCTCTGATTATTTGAGCCCGAATTTCAAGGGCTTCCTGCGTCTTTTTCATGAAGAAACTATCCAGGGAATTTGAGGCATACCATAAGACAACGATCAGCGATAAAATCAAAATCGCGAGGAACGGTATATATAATTGCCAGAGCAAACGGCGTGTACTCATTACTCTTCCTTAAATCTGTATCCTACTCCGCGCACGGTCTCAATCAGTTTTCCGTATTGACCCAATTTTTTTCTCAGCCCGACTATCTGGACATCGACCGAACGATCGGTGACCGGATAATCATCGCCCTTGATTTCATTTACAATCTGGTATCTGGTGAATACCCATCCCCGACGGCGCACCAGCAGGTGGAGTATCTGAAATTCGGTATATGTCAAATCCACTTGTACCCCTTCAACCTGAACTTCGCGCCTTCCGGGGTGTATCAACAGGCCAGAGACATTCAACACGGCATCTTTGGCTTTTGTTTCACTTGATTTTCGACGGAGTACGGCTCTGATTCGTGCCATCAATACGCGGGGGCTGAAAGGCTTTGTAAGATAGTCATCGGCGCCTAATTCCAGTCCGGCGACAATATCGGCCTCTTCACCCTTTGCCGTGACCATGACAATCGGAATATGGGCGGTTTTCTGGTCACTTTTCAATTGCCGGCATATTTCAAGACCGTCAATGCCGGGCAACATCAGATCCAGCAAAATCAGATCGGGTTTTTTGTTATTTACCGAATTGAGGGCAACTTCGCCGGAAAGTGCGCTGACAGGCTGGAATCCCTCACGGGCGAGATTATATCTTATTAATTCCTGAATGTCTTCCTCATCCTCAACGATAAGGATCGTTTCTTTTGCCATTCACACCTCCGGACCGGTAATAATAAATTACGGTTAATTTACCTTTTAATCATCAATTATCCGCCCGAAAGATTAGATTTTTGTTAAGATCATGTTAAAAATTAATTTTAACCGGATAATATGCTTAAAATCAAGCAAAATCTGTTATTTGGGGAGAACGGACATTCAGGTTTATGCATATATAATAACGGTATGAATGATAAAACATTCATACCGTTTATAATCAGAAACATCGTCAGTAATTCTTCATTACAACATCGGCATCAATGGAAATCCCACTCATGGAATCCCTCGCGGACATCGGTCATGGCATTGACCACCAGTTCCACCAGTCCGCCGTATAATATGCCGGCCTTTTCCCAGGCATCATAATATGTCAGCAGATCCCGAATCTGGCCTT
>JBFMFJ010000072.1:0-11563 GCA_040752235.1 Candidatus Zixiibacteriota bacterium
CAGGTCGGGCCGCCGGCGCCTTTGCGGGAGATTTCATAGCCATCATAAGTCATGACCTCAGCACCAGATGCCTCCAGTCTTTTTTGAGTCACCGGATTACCATTCAGCATAATAGCCCGCCGCGGCGCGATTGCCAGAACATTACAGCCCATCGAGTCGAATTCGGATACGGGGACTTCGACCAGCTCGATGCCGCGTTTAATCAGATATTCCCGAAACGGAACCGGCATCAGCGGCGAATAGACCACCGCCAGATCACTGTCAATCGGGCTGATAATCGACATCAGGTGCATAACATCGCCCGGCCCTTTCCAGTGCGGAAGCGGCATCACGACAAACTCCTCGACCATATCCTCGGTCAAACTTTTTAACTGTCTGATACCTTCGGCATTGGTGCGATAGCTCTGTCCCACCGCCAGAGTTTTCTCGTCGAGCCAAACCACATCGCCCCCCTCAAGGCGCCCCTCGCCGGTGATCTTTCCCGCGATCGGGACATTTATTTCGGTCAGATAACGCCCGACCGCCGCCGGTTCATTCTCGCGCTCCTGTTTGCCCATATTGCACAGGATGGCGCCTTTTTTGGTAATTATGACCGGGTCATGAAGGTATATCGAATCGAGCCCGGTGATGTCATCTTCGGGAAGAAAATGAAAATCAAAGACAACCTCACGCAATAATCCGAGAAAAGTCTCATATTCTTCGAGCGCTTTTTTATAATCCGGCCTATCGGTGTAATTGAGTTGCCGCCATTGCTGGTCGACATTCCCCTGGCTCAGAAAAGCATCCTTGGGATGCTTGAGCAGGATACTTCGTATCGTCCCGATTTCCGACTGCCCGTTGGTTTTCATGATTTGGTTTTATTATGATTCCACGGTTTTATCCGTACTTTCCTTAATTTGAACAAACCGCTAATCTATATATATAAAATTAATCATCCCCGGTTCTATCTTCATCTGGGATTCGTGAATAAAATTTTGCCAATTTAAGTCGTAATTCACTTCGAGAATCTATGGAAAGTTGCAGATATTTTAAATGAAATGGCGAATCTTGCGGGTTGATTATTTTACTGCAATTAATCTTATGTGTGTTTTTAAAATCTATCATATAGTAATTAGTACTAGTATTCCCTTCCTTTCTATGAAGCACGTAATCCTTGAATAATTGATTCTTTTCATAGATGAATAGATTGCTAAAGGCAAAAGTGGGGCCTTCTTGAAGGCGTTTATTTTGTTCTTCCTGCCCTAGATTTTTCCACACAGAAGGTGATACAGAATCTTCTGGCCGCATTATTCTATTTATTCTGGTCAGGTCCTCAATAAAATACGGATTATTGAAAAATGAAGATCGGACCTCAATAAGTGGAGTTAATGTAATAACACCCTTCTCAATTGAACAACAGGGCGACAGAACTACAACAAAATCCGGTATCTCTATACTTACGCTGAATTGCGTGGAAATTACTTTTTGAGGGTCATCTATTGTTGTTGCACTTAGCACAAAACCGCTTAAAACATCGCCAAGCCGTAACGCATTATCTAAACCTTGTTGATAAAACATGATAACTGGGTCTATTCTTTATAGAATTCCTCGACATCATGATATCCCTTCAATAGATGCAATTGCTTCTGCTGTATGAAATCTTTATTAATTTTAATAGCGACGATGCCGATAAATTTACCATCACTAGACAATTTGACAACAATTTCGTACTTATCAATTGGATATGTTACAATTTTAAAGTCCTCTGATTCACCATGGCTACCTGTACCATGATTTTTTAATTCGGAATAATCTATTTTGCTATGTTCTGGCACCATTTCATTATTCCTTTGTTTCTTTCATGAATCTTATAACAGGGTCTTTTATTGTTCTTTCATATTCATTGCTAATTATATCATGCAAGTGGTCTGTGACCTTAAGATAGTCTTCAATGGCAACATTTTCAGCAAAGCCATCAAAATCTAATATAAGCTTATAAGATTCGCCAATTTTCAACAAAGATTCTATGTATCGAAGATAACAATTCCCCCTCTTTACTATTGTCTTAAAATCCATTTCTGTGGCATCATTAAGATTAAATCTTTCAATGGGGAAAACAGAATTATAGTATGATGCAAATACTTCATTCTGTTTCTCAGGTATTGGACATTCATCTATATATCGTAGGCCTAATCGCTGTATGATAGGTATATTTACGATTTCGATAAAATTACTAATGACAAACTCAATAATTGTCCGAAACTTCTCGCCCCCTTCAAGATTATATGTCTTATGGTAATTTGAGCTTATATCAAGTGAATTAGCCATTATATTAAGTTCAACGTTTTTCTCGGTACTAAAATTCCATATTTTTAGAGCAACTGCATCCTTCAAATCTTCGGCAATTTTCTCAGGCTTTGCGCCAAGCCCTATGTCGGCGAAAACCAATTGTCGCTTATACAAAATGCCCGATTTGGGAAATTGTTTCATTATTTTGATTTGAAAATCCCCAATTTTATTCTCTATATAAAATAAATTCGGGAATCTTATCTGAAATATAACTTGCTTGACAGTAGGATTCGGGAAAACCTCATTAATTGCCATTGGCGACCTCAATATTTAAAAAAACCACTTTTTTCAAAAAATTACTTCTTTTTGCTGCCATTACTTTGTTTTATTTTTCATCTTGAAACAGTTGGGAATCGTTTCCAAATCGATGTAACATTTTTTATCTTATACAATTATCGGCATCATAAAAGTAAGTAAAACTTAAAAAATGAATTTTTTTTGAATTGTCAAGATTGCCCGCTTAATTTGTGATTTTGAATTTAGTGTTGAATTTCCATACAAAGCATTTAGTGCTGAGTTTATTCCATTGCATTTCTTAGACTTATGCTTAAATCTCTTATATCCTCAATCCGGCCGCTCAGTTCGGGCCAGTCGGTAAGGGCGATATCGAGAATCATCGGCGCCAGTTGCTCCGGTTTCGCCAGCTTGCCGCTTTCGTGCAGTTCGACAAAACGGTCTTTCACCGGGAATTCCGATTTATCGGTCTGCCGCATGATCTCCTGCATCCGGCTGTCGAACGGGCCGGGGGAGAGGGCGGCAATGCGAATCGGGGTCTCTTTCAATTCCTCGGCCACCACCCGGGTGAAATGATCCACCGCCGCCTTCTGTGAACCATACAACGACCAGCCGACATATACCCGCCTGGCCGCGCCGCTGGTGATATTAATAATTGTTCCGCCGATTGGCTGACTCTGCATGATTCGAATCGCCTCGCGTGAACCGATATAAACTCCGAGAACATTTATCATCAGCGATTTCATTATTTCATCATCATCGGCATTGATCAGTCTTTTAACCGGTTCGACGACACCGGCGACATTGAATAAAATATCGATCCGGTTCCATCGCGATTCGATCTCGGCAAAAGTGAGAGCGATATCCCGCGGTACAGTCATATCAGTCGGAATAGCCACCGCCTCGCCTCCCGATTCGATTATTTGTCTGCGGACTTTCTCCAGTTCCTCTTTGCGGCGGGCCAGAAGCGCCACCCGCGCCTTGCGGCGGCCGGCCTCAAGCGCCAGAGCCCGGCCCAGTCCGGCCGAGGCGCCGGTTATCACTATCACTTTATTGGCGGCATCAAGCATATTTTACTGATCCTTTTTCATTGCCTCTTTTTTCAGATTGGCCGGCATTTTCTCGATTGCATAACGCAGCGCCGTGCGCGGCATTTCTTTCTTGTTTTTCATTACATATTTGAAAACTTCATCACGGAAAGTATCACCAGCCACCTTAAGCATCCAGCCATAGCCTTTTTGCACCATGTCATCGTTGTCGGTCAAAAGAATATCTGCAATAGCAAAGGCTTCTTTTAAGCCCTTTCCATCCTTGACCGAAGGTATCATACTCACCGCGGCGCCTCTCCGCAGCCAGCGGTTATTGGACGGAGTCCATTTTTTCACTTTTGGATAAAGTTCAGGATATTTGGCCACCAACTTACCCATAGCCCCGCAGCACAGGGTGTCGCATGCGCCCCAGTGGCAGACATATTTCTTCAGCCAGGTTTCAAGCCGGGGAAAATCGGCTTTGGTTAGTTGATCACTGATATTGTCAGCCCACATGAAGGCGACACCGCGTTCGGTCCCTTTTTCCGATGCGAGAAATTCTTCGCAGTACTCCAGAATTTGTTTCTTGGGCTCATTCTTAATCTCTTTGAAGAACTGGTTTGAAATCTTCTTAAAGATGGGCCCCTTCAATCCGATAGGATTATCGAGTTTTTCTTTGAACCATCGCTGCATATTCATCATGTTTTCCGGCGTGCTTTGCCGGGCGATTTCTTCTCTGACTTTTTTAACGATCATGGGAAATTCTCCATGTTTTATTGATTTGCCGAATTATTCAAATCTGATTAAAAATAGATAATATTGTTCTCAGAGAGAAAATAGCAAACGGCGATGATTAGGGCAATCACTTTTATCGGAAACTGTATTCGGCTCAGTGTCAGCCGACTTTGACAGCCGTTCCGCTGGCCGAGACCATCAGCATATTACCGGAACCGATGGCAATTGCCTCATAATCGAGATCAACGCCCACAACGGCATTACCGCCGAGTCGCCGCGCTTCTTCGGTCATTTCCTGCACCGCCACCGTTTTGGCTTTGCGTAATTCTTCTTCATAGGCGGCTGATCGGCCGCCGACAATATTGCGGATACTCGCAAACAGGTCTTTGAAAAGGTCGGCGCCCATAATGGCCTCGCCACTTACCAGACCGTAATATTCGACGATTCTTTTTCCTTCAAGTGTGGGAGTAGTTGAGATAATCATTAACAGTCCTCCTTTAATTTCTGTAATAATACCGGGATACTCTCTGTATCGCCGCATCATATTTTCGCAGGTGCCATGATATACTACGATTTGTGCCGTATTATTCAATATAAAAACCGCGATGGGCCATATTCCATCGCGGTTACGAGTGAGCTGTCTACCTGCTCATCTCAGGAGGAGAGACCTCCCGAATAACCAGCTTCTCTTATTGCCTTGAGCAATTTACCGGTATCGGGTTTCTTTTGGTCATATGTAACGACTGCTGTTCCTGCTTTATGGTCGACCGTGGCCTTACTGACATCGTCCACCTTCTCAAGAGCGTCCTGGACAGCCAGCGCACAGCCGCCGCAATGCATCCCCGTGACGCTCAAATTTATTGTCCTCATCATATAGGTTCATCTCCGGCTTAAAATCTTGCAATAAATATATATGACACTTCCAGTTTAACGTTTTTCGGTCAAAAAGGCCTGCATGCTCTTGAAATCCTGATCATCCTTGAGCGAATAATCATAATCAATGTACTCAAACCGTCCATCCGGCCCGACCACGAAAACCGACCTGTTGAACATACCGTATTTCTCGTTAAAAACGCCCAGTTCCTTGCCAAAGGTGCCGGAATGATCGGAGAGTAATTTGAATTCGAGATTATGATATTTGGCCCATTCATGATGACTGAAAACATAGTCGCCCGATATAGCCAGTATTTCCACATTCAGGTTTTGGAAGTCGGAAAACTCATCACGGAAAGTGCACATCTCATGCGTGCAGCCGGGCGACCAGTCGGCCGGATAAAAAGCCAGAAGGTAGCGCGAGCCTTTCAGATCGCCATTTTTCATCCCATCGAATACGATTGTGTCTTTAGTAGCATAGGGTAGATTGAAATCGGGGACCTGATCGCCAACCTTGAATTGCTCGGCAGCGTTGCTCCCGATCGGCAATGTAAGCAAAATAAGCAAAAATATAATCGATGTCTTTTTCATATCTCCTCCAAAAAGAAATTCTTCTTTTGTATTATGAAAACAAGGAAGAGGACAGGTTGTTCCGGTTATTATTTGTGGGTAATCGGAGAGGAGATGGCCATGTCGCCGGGGCTGTCCTTGCCGTTGGCTTTTTCCCGGACACGGAAATGATTGCTCAAAACAACGCCGACAATAATCAGGACAAACCCGGCATAACCGAGAAAGCTGATGGTCTCATCGAAAAGCGTCAGTCCTATTATGATCGCATAGACAGTGCCGAGATAGTTGAAAATGGATATGTTGGAAGCCCTGTCTGACTGGTAAGCTTTTGTCATAAAAATCTGGGCGGCCGTGACTGCCAGTCCGATCAGGATAAGAATCAGCCATTCCCAGGCCTTCGGCGCCACCCAGTGAAAAATAGAATATGAGCCAACCATTGGCACTGTCACCAGCGGAAAATAGAAAACCACCACCAGCGGGTGATCAAAATCCTTCAACTTTCGGATAAAGTTATAAGCCATTGCCGAGAAAACAGCCGAGGCGATTCCGATAAGCAGCTCCGGGACCGTCACTCTGGCGTCAAACCCCTTGACCATCACCACGCCGGCAAAGGCCAGCAGGAAAAAGAGCCATTGTACCGGGGTGGCGCGCTCTTTGAGAAAAATACCGGATATAATAATGGTAAAAATGGGTGACATAAATTGGATTGTCACGGCCGAAGCCAGCGGCATATGCTGCAGGGTATAGAAATACATGACCAGCGCCGCAGTCCCGGTCAAGCCCCGCAGCAGAAGATATTTCTTGTTATTTCCCCACGGATTTAGTCCGCTTTTGCGAATCAGAATATATCCCATGACGAGAGTGACAATGGCCCGGACCAGGACGATTTCATGGGAGGGAATAGGGCCGAGATATTTCACCCCGACATTCATTATGGCAAAAAAGAATGACGACAGGAGAATATATTTAACCCCGGAGGTAATCTGCAGCACCTTCACTTTTCCATTCCTCGCAAAATCATACCCTGTCAACCGCTTAAAGGCGGCGAAGTTCCAATTATAATAAAAAATGTGTTTTGCGCAAATGGGCTTTTCGAGAGTCTTTCTGAAAGCAAAGAATTTTGTCCTTGACAAATAGTGGATTAGGTACTACATTATATTGGTTATTATTCTGCCGGAATATGTCCGAGAAAAAGAGGAGGGTCATATGAAAACTTGTTTAGGTCCTTTTGTTTTTTGCCTGTTGGCAATTCTTTTGCCGATTACCGGCGTTGCAAATACAATAAATGTTCCTTCCGACATGCCTTTAATTCAGAGCGCCATCGATGCCGCCTCACCGGGCGACACTATCCGCGTTTCAGGGAGGGAAGCCCCATATTACGAGCGGCTGCTGGTAAATAAAGCGATTCATCTGATCGGCGATGGCGCCGCGGCGACCGTTGTCAATGCCGGGGACAGTGGCAGCACTTTGACGATATCAGTAAACAGCGTCCATATTAAGAATCTCTCGCTGGTTCACTCAGGAGACAGTATTTACTTTTTTTCCGGTTTAAGTTATGTGGATGCCGGAATTCAATTAATCAGTGTCGATAGTTGTCTCGTCGAAAACTGCATCATCAGCGATAATGGTCAGGCGGGGATAGGTTTGTCCGGCGCCGATTACAATGTGATTCGTAACTGTCAAATACAAAATAATGATCGCGGCTTTATATTTTATGATACGGCGGTAATGATGGGAGAGGATTACAATTTCGGAAATACAATATTATGTAATCGGATTTCAGCGAATACCAACAGCGCCCTATCATTGCAGCATATGTTGATGAGTCATCGCTCCAATATCATAAGCGGAAATGTTATTGCCAACAATGGTTATGGTTTGACTGCGATAGTGTTCGATCAAAATGAAGTATCTTATAATAGCTTTAATAGCAATGGTGGCTACGCTTTCTACAAAAATATCTGCTCCGGTGGCGGCAGTAACAATCAAATACATTATAACGGCTTTTTTAATAATAATGGAGGGGATACTCAGGCCTATGATGAACTGGACGAATTTGGAGTTAGAGACAACCTGAACTACAATTTCTGGTCGGATTATACCGGTATTGATGGAAATAGTGATGGTTATGGCGATCAACCTTATGAAATTGACTGCGATATGTGTTCTGGCTATCCGTATGACGGTTATCCTCTCATGTACGCCTATGATATTGATCAGGATCAGATAATCGACAGTGCCGATAACTGTCCCTTCGACTCCAATGCAGATCAGGCTGATGATGATGTCGATTTTATCGGCGATGCCTGCGACGATTGCGTGGATTACGATAATGATGGTTATGGCAATCCGGATTATCCTCAGAATCAATGCCCGGTTGATAACTGTCCCTATACATATAATCCTAATCAGCTTGACTCGAATCAGAATGGTATCGGCGATGCCTGCGAATTAGTCTGCGGCGATGTCAATTTCAATGGAAGCGTGAATATTCTGGATGTCACCTATCTTGTCAATTATCTCTACAAGAGCGGCCCGCCGCCGCCATATATGCAGTTGGCCGATGTCAACTCAAGTTGTTCACTCAATATTCTTGATGTAACAAGTCTGATAAATTATCTGTACAAAGGCGGAGCCGCCCCTGTCTGCCCATCGGCGTGGCCCTGCCGATAAACAAGTATCAATAGCATTAAGACTGCCGGGAGAGAGAATATCTCCCGGCGGTTTTTTGTATTATTCGGCGCAAACCCGATTTTTTAATTTATTGAAATACATCAAGATAATTACATCCAGTAAATGTAATTTAAAAAGATATTTTTACTTATAATTATTGACAATTTTAACTTTATTGGTATATTCCCAAAGCACAATCAACGTAATTTCAGGAAATATTCAGTGACAGTCTTTCTTTATTCGGTAATCTGAAGAATTAAAATTAAGAATATTTCTTAACACCAGGAGGGTCTATGCTACTACAAAAAATCGGTAAATTCCTTTCGATGGCATTGCTGATGGCGCTGCTGTTTGCAGCCGGCTGCGGCAGAGATGCCGCCGGTCCCGACCAGCAGAGCAACATTTCGCAGGGGAATACCATTCTTGCTGCCTCCGCCATGGAGGAAGTGGGCAACAATTTATCATTTCCGGTAATCTGGTCGGATGGAGTCACCAAACCGTTGCGGGGCGATCCCAATTCCGTTCTGTTTGAGGGTGCCAGCACCGATTTAATTGATCCTGAGACCGGTCAGATGGTCACATGGTACCATCAGCAGGATTCACTGAATACCTGGCAGGCCGAATCGGCCGATTGGAGTGCTTCTCCGTTCCATGTCAGCCGCATCGACTGGGGCGACAACCTGGAAGCAAAGGACTGGTCTATAACATCGGTTGTCAGAACTGAAGTCGTCCTCTTCCGTGATCTGGGGGATTACATGAAGGGATTCGAGATGTCGCACATCGCCGATCAGGGGCCGGATGAAATGTGGGGCACGAATACTCTCAGGACCGAGAGTTATGAGGCGACCGTATATTCAGGCTGCGCCCGCCTGACCATTCAAAAGCTGGCCGGTGATCCCAATGATCCCGACAACCCGCTGGATCTGGCATGGGATGCGGAATCGGGCAAGTGGGTTGGTGATGTCGGTCGGACTCTGGCCAATGGCGGTGTCTGGGAATCCGATGAGGGTCAAAGTACGACCGATAAATATTCCGGTGAGATCAATGTATCCGGCAAGCTTATATATGGCTATAACTGGAATCTGAAGAGAAATAATGATGGTCCCGGCTACTATCGCATTACATTCAGCCTGGATGGCTTGAGCGGGTCGGGACATCCCAATATTGCCCTTAATACTCATTTTTGGGAAGGTTATACGACCATAATGCTTCCTGCCGAGGTAGTGGCGGCCGCCGGAATAAATACGGATCGCCTGAAGGATGACAGCGGTAGTTCCGGCAGCGACGAGGGCGGCGGTGTCGCCGTCATTGATTTTAATCATAATCTGACCTTTATCGATGTTCATATACTCCAGGCATCAGGAGGAAAAAAATAGAAGATAATTATTGAAAGCCAGAGCGGCATTGAGCAGGAAAAGCCATTCAATCATAAATTTATTATTTAGATAATAATTATCCTGTATCTTCTTTGATTTTGTACGTCGTGGTACACTCCGATAAGATTTTGAACCATTCGGGGCGAGAAAATCGCCCCTTTCTTTTTTGGCGGTTACGCAACTCATTAATTTATTGAAACTTGTCAGTCCCCTAAAAATCGGCACAGGGTTTGCCATATTAGTTATCAGAGCGGGGAAATATCCTGCCATTACAAAATTAAACAGCGGGCGAAAGCAAATGAATGGACTGATAAGTTATCCTTCGAATCGGTTTGCGAGATGCAAGAGCACATCGCAATCTTGTTTTATGCGAATATTAGTCCTCCTCGCTGGCACACCCAATAAACCAGCAAACCGTCTATTTGAGGCAATTAAAGGCTTTTAATAATTACCAGAGGAGGCATGAGAATGAAAAGAAATTGGCATCATCGTCATTTTCTGATTTTGGCAGGATTTCTGATGATTCTGCTTGTGGGATGCTCCGCAGATAACCCGGTTGAATCGGGCACTGCCTCGGCAGTACCGTCATCGCAGCCGGTCTTTCTGATTGCCGGCGACCCGATTCAAATTCAGGCCAGAGTCGCGACAACCGATCCGGCGCAGAAGATGTTGACCTTTGTCGGTCGCACCGAAATTGCCGTCGCCGATGAGGAAACCGATATTTTCACAATCCAGCAGGGCGTGGAAGTGCCGGTGGCGTTTGATTACATCAAGGTTGGTGACTCCGTCCAGGTCTGCGGCACGCTGCAGGAAAATGGATACATCCTGGCCAACAGAATTCGCATTTATGTCGAATCGGATTGTCCGGATTATGATCTCTCTTTCAGAGATTTTATTACTTCCATTGATTATGCTGCGGGAACTTTCACGGTCTCGGAGCGCACGGAGACAATTACAACTGACGATGCCACCGTTATCTGGGGGGTGGAAGGCGGCAAATTGGAGTTCGACATGCAGGATGCAGCGAACAACTCCGGAACCAGTTCAAAAGTCGTGGTCGGTTCCGTTCCCAATTCCAGATACGTAGAGTACGCCTTCTCCGATCTCAAGGTCGGCGATGTTGTCGAAGTCAGGGCTTATATTGTAAATTCGACTACTCTGCTGGCAGGATCAATCAAGCTGGCGGGACTGAATTTCAATGAGCAATGCACTGAATTTGATGCCGTCATCGCTTCGCTGGACTGCAATACACGCCTTGTCACCTTCGAAGATTTCAACTGGATCGGTTATGTATGTCCGGGAGCCGTCCTGACTGCTGCCGATGGCACCTTACTGGATCTGTGTGATTTTGCGGTCGGTGATAATGTCGCAGTCAAAGGTCTTCCGATCGAGGGCGACAGTCTTAAGATCTGTGTAATGGAGCAGTTATAAAATTAATGTCATTGGCAATTTGCCGCTTCCAGTTTTGGGGGTAGGTGAGCCTTTTAAGGCAAAAATAAAGGCGGTCCGGTCGACCGCCTTTATTTTTTTGAAGATGAAAGCAGTGATTTTTACATCGCCCTTCCGCGGGTTTTAATATCATTGTAATTGCCGCCAGCCAACCGCCTTGAATCCCGCGAAGCCGCCAATTTTCTTTTTCCCGAGTTGTCGATCATAATGAAATCCGGCTTTGTTATGGACAATGATGGTGTTGGCCACGATGGATCCATAGAAGTCGGATGAGTTTCTCAAATCGGCATCACCATC
>JBFMFJ010000073.1:0-11454 GCA_040752235.1 Candidatus Zixiibacteriota bacterium
AACCCATGGCCGGAAGAAGCGAACCGATTTCAGGATACTTCTTGAATGTCTCCGTAATCGTCCCGACCGTAAACGGTCTCGGATCGACAGTCTCGGCCGCACCGTATTTGGCGGCGGCCATCATACCGGCGCCGTAGGCCATCTCGCCGTGCGTTGTGGTCGGGCCGTCCTCGACGACCAGAACCTTCTTGCCGCGGATGACATCGGGATTTTCCACCATGACCGGAGAGGCACCGTCGATAACGACCGCTTCGGGGTTGTAGTAACTGATGTTCTGACGGACCTCGGTGATGCCGTCGATGGAAGCGGTGTCGATCTTGTTGATGACGATGACATCGGCCAGCAGGAAATTGTTCTGTCCGGGATAATAATTGATTTCATGACCCGGGCGATGCGGATCGACCACCGTGATGTACAGATCCGGTTTATAGAACGACATATCGTTGTTGCCGCCGTCCCAGAGAATCACATCCGCTTCCTTTTCGGCTTCACGGATGATTTTCTCGTAATCGACACCGGCGTAAACGACAACACCGCGGTTGATGTGCGGCTCGTACTCTTCCATCTCTTCAATGGTGCATTTGTGCTTCTTAAGATCGGCCAAAGTGGCGAATCTCTGGCAAACCTGTTTGGACAGATCGCCGTACGGCATAGGATGCCTGATAGCCACCACCTTCAAACCCATCTTCAAAAGCACTTCGGCCACGCGGCGGGTCGTCTGCGACTTGCCGCACCCGGTCCGGATGGCACACACTGCGACAACCGGTTTCGTTGACCTAATCATGGTCGGGTCGCCGCCCTCGAGAGCGAATCTCGCCCCGCATGACATGACGTACGCTGCTTTATCCATGACATATTCATAGGGAACATCGGAATAGGAAAAGACGACTTCATCGACTTTATGCTTGCCGATCAGCTTCAGCAGATCTTCTTCCGGGTGAATGGGAATTCCTTTGGGGTAATTGGGCCCGGCCAGTTCCCTGGGATAAACACGTCCTTCTATATCGGGAATCTGTGTCGCGGTGAACGCAACCACCTCGACATCCTTATTGTCGCGATAAAGAACATTAAAGTTATGAAAATCCCTGCCCGCGGCACCCATGATGATGATTTTCTTCTTCATAGACTGGTCTCCTTTTTCAGCCCCGAGACAATGTCAGATCGGGATTCGTTCATGTTATATATGAAATCAGTTGTTATCGATTTGCGCCCTCTGTATCGTTCCGGAAAAGTCCACGTATATCGACTTCCACTCGGAGAAGACATCAAGCCCGGCCACGCCGGCCTCACGATGCCCGTTGCCGGTTTCCTTGACACCGCCGAACGGCAGATGCACTTCGGCGCCGATGGTCGGAGCATTGACATAAAAAATGCCGGTGTAAATGTCGCGCATGGCCGTGAAAGCTTTGTTTACATCCTGCGTGTATATGGAACCTGACAGGCCATAAGCGGTGTTGTTGCACAGGGCAATACCTTCTTCGAAGGTCCCGAACTCGGTGATACTCGTCACCGATCCGAAAATTTCCTCCTGGAATATTCGCATGTCGGAAGTGACATTGCCGAACACCGTCGGCATCGTGAACCAGCCCTTATTATAATCTCCGCCGGTCAGGCGTCCGCCGCCGCATAGAAGTTTGGCGCCTTCCTTCTTGCCGATTTCCATGTATTCGAGAACACTGTTCATCTGGCTTTCATTGACGGCCGGTCCCATATCGACCGATTCATCCAGGCCGTTGCCGACTTTTAGAGCCTTCACCCGCGCTACCAGCTTATCCGTGAATTCCTTTATGACTTTCCTGTGAACTATCAACCGCGATGAAGCGGTGCAGCGCTGCCCGGTGGTTCCGAAAGCGCCCCAGACGGCGCCGTCGACCGCCAGGTCGATATTGGCATCGTCCATCACCATGATGCAGTTCTTGCCGCCCATCTCCAGATGGCAGCCGCGGAAATCCTTGGCGCAGGCTTCGGACACCATGCGGCCGATTTCCGTTGAACCGGTGAAACTGATGACCGCGACATCCTTGTGGTTCATCAGGGGTGAACCGACCGAACCGCCCGAACCGGTGACCATATTGACCACGCCCGCCGGGATACCTTCTTCTTCGAGAATCTTAACATAGTTGTAAACCGAAAGCGGCGTATCGGTCGCCGGTTTGATGACGACGGTATTGCCCAGGACAAGCGCCGGCATCATCTTCCATGAAGGAATCGCCATCGGGAAGTTCCACGGCGTAATGAGACCGACCACCCCCTTGGGCTGGCGAACACACATCTGGAATTTATTGGGCATCTCTGACGGAGTTGTTACGCCCCACTGGCGCCGTCCTTCTCCGGCCATGTAGAAACCGAGATCGATCGCTTCCTGAACATCACCGCGCGTTTCCTTGAGAACCTTCCCCATTTCGCGGGTCATATCCTTGGCCAGTTTTTCTTTTTCTCTGGTGACACGTTCGGCGACACGGTACAAAATTTCGGCTCTCTTGGGGGCGGGCACCAGCCGCCATTTCTTGAATGCTTCTTTGGCCGCCGCGACGGCAGCATTAACATCCTCGGGAGTTGATTTCTGGAAAATGCCGACAACTTCGTCCTTATTGGCGGGGTTAATATTCTCAAAAGTCTTTCCCGACTTTGATTTTACCCATTCGCCGCCAATATAATTTTTATATTCCTTGACATCCGCCATAACTCGCTCCTAAGTTTTTATGATTCAATACGTTTTCACACCTCTTTAAAATGCCCTTTTGTGAAATAATTCACACCATCGGCACAAAATAAGATTTCTAATATACCACTTATTTAAACAATGTCAATTCTTTTGGGCCGGAAACAGCCCATTAAAACAACTCTTTTGGCTTTTTTTGATAATCGAAATTGAGGTAAAATTTCCGCCTTTTTGCAGCGGCACATGGCCCATGAAAAGCCAAAAAAAGGGCCGCCGGTCCCACTGACCGCCGACCCTTAAATCGATCCGAATCCGAGTCTCAGACTTCCATTATTTCCTTCTCTTTGGCCACTATCAAATCGTCGATCTTATCGCTGTATTTGGTGGTCAAATCCTGGATTTTGTCCAGTCCCTTCTTCTGCTGATCCTCGGATATTTCTTTGTTCTTTTCGGCCTTTTTGATATTGTCATTGGCCTCGCGCCGGACATTGCGAAGAGCGATTTTGCCGTCCTCAGCCAGTTTCTTGCAGTGTTTAACCAGTTCCTTGCGGCGTTCCTCGTTTAATGTCGGTACCGGTAGGCGGATTATGTTCCCTTCTACCATAGGATTAAGCCCCAAATCTGCCTTTTGGATCGCCTTGGCGATCTCACCGACAATGGTTTTATCCCAGGCCTGAACCACAATCAATCTCGGCTCCGGCGCCGAGACCGAGGCCAGTTGATTGAGCGGCATGATGGTGCCGTGATAATCGACGCGGACACTGTCCAGCAATGACGCATTGGCTTTCCCGGTCCGAACCGTCGTGAAATCCTTCTTCACCGATTGAA
Organism: Candidatus Zixiibacteriota bacterium; assembly: GCA_040752235.1. Lineage (GTDB taxonomy): Bacteria > Zixibacteria > MSB-5A5 > GN15 > PGXB01 > PGXB01. The sequence continues at coordinate 3,491 of JBFMFJ010000073.1, forward strand.
AACTCTTGTTCATCTTCTCATCGGTATCGGCAATGATTTTGTCGATCATGGGATCTCTCCTTTGATCTTTATTTTTTTGAAAGATTCTATTCAGGATATGATTGTCCCGACCGGTTCTCCAAGAACCGCCTTTTTCAGATTATCGGGCCGGTTCATATCAAAAACGATAATCGGAATTCGGTTGTCCCGGCACAGGGTCACCGCTGTCAGATCCATTACCTTAAGATTATCTCTGACCAGATCGAGGTATTCCAGTTCGGGATAATGTTTAGCGTCGGGACATTTGACCGGGTCATCGGAAAAGACGCCGTCAACCTTGGTCGCCTTCATGATGACATCGGCATTAAGTTCACCGGCGCGCAGCGCCGCAGCCGTATCGGTGCTGAAAAACGGATTTCCTGTCCCGGCCGCCAGTATTACCAGCTTTCCTTCCGACAGATATTTTTCGGCAAGTTGCCGGCTGTATGTCTCCAGAAATTCGCCGACGGCAATAGCCGACAAGGCTCGGGCCGGAACGCCCAGTTTTTCGAATTTTTCCTGAAGCGCCACGGAATTGATAATGGTCGCCAGCATCCCCATCTGGTCGGCGCTGACCCGATCCATGCCGTTCTGCGAGGCATTCAGCCCTCTAAAAATATTGCCCCCGCCTATGACGAGGGCAATTTCAACATTCAATTCTTTGACGGTTTTGATGCGGCGGCATAATGCTTCCAGCGCATCCGAATCAATCCCGAACGACCTGGACCCGGCAAGCACTTCTCCGGAAAGCTTCAATAGTATCCGGCGATATTTAAGTTGCGGGTCGGATTCCATATTTACTCACCCAGCTGGAACCGGACAAAGCGCCTGACGCTTATATTCTCGCCCAGCTTGGCAATAGTCTCATTTATCAAATCCTGAATCGTTTTATCACTATCTTTTACAAACGGCTGTTCCAAAAGACATACTTCGGAATAATACTTTTCAAGCTTGCCGTCAACAATTTTATCAAGGATTTTTTCCGGCTTGCCTTCATTAAGAGCCTGCTGGCGATAAATCTCCCGCTCTTCAGCAATCTTGGTCTGAGACAGCTCCTCGCGGGAAACCGCCAGCGGATTCGAAGCCGCCACCTGCATGGCAACATCTTTGGCAAATGTCTGGAAATCAGGCGTCCGGGCCACAAAATCGGTTTCGCAGTTGATTTCGACCATGACGCCCAGCTTGCTGCCGGCATGAATATAGGAGGCGATGATGCCTTCCTTCGTACTTCGGCCCGCCTTGCTGGCCGCTTTGGCTATCCCCTTTTCTCTCAAATAATGTATCGCTTTCTCCATGTCGCCGCCGGTTTCGGAAAGGGCCTTTTTGCAGTCCATCATTCCCGCACCGGTTTTCTCACGGAGATCTTTGACTAATTGTGCTGTTATTTCCATTTATAAATATCCTTCTTACGCTTTATCATCAAGATCTATTTCGTCAACATCATCATCTGCAGAAACATAAGTTTTCAGGCTGCCGCCTGTTTCGGCCTCGACCTTCTGCATAATTTCCTGCTCCGAAATCGAATTCTTCGCCTCAATAGCCGTATCCACAAGGGTCCGGGCAATCAGGCGAATCGACTTGATGGCATCATCATTCGCGGCAATCGGGAAATCAATCGGATCCGGATCGGCATTGGTGTCGATCACGGCGATAATCGGAATACCCAGCTTGGCCGCCTCGGCAATGGCGATCTTTTCCTTCTTGGCGTCAACCACAAAAACCAGACCCGGTATGTAATTCATGTCCTTGATACCGCCGAGGACCTTTTCAAGTTTTTCCCGCTGGCGGTCCAGCTGAATGCGCTCTTTCTTGGTGAATTTGCCCAGCTCATCCTCTTCGGCCATCCGCTCCAGGTCTTTCAACTTTTTGACCGAGGATTTAATAGTGGAGAAATTGGTCAGCATACCGCCAAGCCATCTTTCAGTCACATAAAACTGGTTGCACCGCTCGGCTTCCGTCCGGATCACATCCTTGGCCTGCTTTTTGGTGCCGACAAAGAGGATCGACTGGCCGCGCGAAATAACCTCTCTAACCTTGAGACAGGCTCTTTCGATCGCTTCGAGCGTCTTGTTCAAGTCAATGATATAAATGCCGTTCCGTTCGGTGAAAATGAACGGCTTCATCTTGGGATTCCACCTTCTGGTCTGATGACCAAAATGCGCTCCCGCTTCCAAAAGCTCCTTTACTTTGGGCTTTACCATCTGAAGGCCTTTCGAAATTGGTTTAACTGCCACCCCGATCAATTAACCCGGACCTGATCAGGACCACCGGATTCATATCGGGATGTGATTATTTCCGGTAAAAACCGGATACTGTCTATCGTTTTGAGTACTGGAAGCGCTTACGGGCTTTGGGCTGTCCGTACTTCTTCCGCTCAACAATTCTCGCATCGCGTGTCAGGAAACCTTTGCGACGCAGAGCCGGACGAAGATCGGGATCAAGCTTGGACAGGGCGCGCGCAATGGCCAGACGAAGCGCACCGGCCTGACCGGTCAGACCGCCGCCGTTCACCCGACAACTGATATCGAGCTTGCCGCCGGTTCCGGTTTCGTTGATCGGCTGTTTGATGATATCAACCAGAACACCGCGCTTCAAATATTCCCTGGGGCCCTTGTTGTTGATCATAAGAACGCCGCCGCCGACCTTCATGGTCACTCTGGCAACAGCTTCTTTCCGTCTTCCCGTAGCAGAATAAATAATCTCGCTCATTTACAATCTCTATCAAGATTAAGATAATTTCAAAACTTCTGGTTTCTGTGCCTGATGCGGATGATTCTCGTCGGCATATACATGCAGCTTCTTGATCATCTTGCGGGCCAGTTTGTTCTTCGGCATCATTCCCCGTACGGCATGCATCACGATCTGCGCCGGATCGGTTTCCTTCATCTTCTTGAATGATGTCTCTCTCAAGCCGCCCGGATAACCGGTAAACCGGAAATAGGTCATCTTCTCATCCTTCTCCCCGGAAACCACTACCCTCGAGGCATTAATCGCAATAACAAAATCGCCGGTATCCAAATGAGGTGTAAAAATCGGCTTGTTCTTACCGCGCAGAATATTCGCGATTTCAACCGCGGCCCGGCCCAGTGTGAGACCATTGAGGTCGATCAGGTGCCACTTTTTCTGCTGTTGCAGTTCTTCTACCTTTGGTATATATGTCTTCATCTTTCCCCCGGACAAAACCGGTTAATCCAAATTCCAAATACTAAAGAGCCATAGAATATAGCAAAATACATTTTGCTGTCAAGTCTTTTTAGGCCTCTTTGGGCGACTTGAACCATAAAATCGGAAAAATTTCCCGACTTTTTATGTTTTACGGCAAATTATTGCCGTTCTTCCAATTAATAATGTCTTATACGGAACAATGTTCCCGTTATCTAAACCTTTTTCGATTTGACCAGCCGAAGTTTAAATCTTTCGTCATAACGCCGCCCCCTGGTGCAAATTCCGCAGGAGGCCATCCTGAGTCTTTTTCGCCTCGGATATTCCCGCCCGCATTCCGGGCAGACATACATGTATTTGTAGTTGCCGCGTAAGGCCGGGTGTGACTTCGCCTTAAGAGAGGCTCCGATCTTCTCCGCCATCGCCTTGAACCGACGGTCATGACTCTGATTTATGATATGTATCATCTCATGCTTGAGAGTATCGGCGATTTCATCGGGGAAAATTTCATGATACTTCCGCCCGATCCTGATTTCGTTTTTCCCGGGCGTGAATGTCCCGGCTACCAGCATCCGCTCCGAATATGAAATCTTCGCCTTGGGCAGTTTCCCGCCGAAATATTCCCGGTTGAAATCGTCGTACATGCTGTCCAGAAGCGACACCGGCGGAAGTTCCACCATTGTTTTTATTTCCATTTCGGTCGGTTCCGGTTCGACCACAACCGGTCCAAACAGGTCGAAACTGACCGCCGAAAGCGCCTTCAGTTGCTTTTTCGATATAGCCATATTGAGCGCTAAAATACACTTTTCGCGATTGCAAGGAAACAGAAATCTTAAAAAAGTGATAAACCGGGATGGCGGGATTGCGGAACGGAACCTACAAATGTCAATTCTTGATCGTGGTACAGCATTGGCAAGAACATCGTAGGGCAGAACCCGGAGCCTCCGGGCGCAGTGGTTCTGCCATTTTCATATTCATCATTTTACAAATTGGCAGAACCGCTTCATCCCGTTTAGCGGGATTCCGGGTTTTGCCCTACATGACTGCAATAACCATAACTGCCAAATACGACCATGTTTTGGATAATTTCATTTTGCCCTCCCCGGTAAAATGAATTGCTGGATATTTTTATCTTTTGAATATGGTGATTTTAATGCGGCAGAACATCAGAACATCGTAGGGCAGAACCCGGAGCCTCCGGGCGCAGTGGTTCTGCCATTCTCCAGGAACTCTTTATTTACAAATTGGCAGAACCGCTTCATCCCGTCTCGACGGGATTCCGGGTTTTGCCCAACGATTACTTATTCTCTCGGAATCCGACCTTATATTTTATTCTTGATTGTAATTGATACAATAATCTGGATGTATATCTGAGATGCCAAATTGATAAGAACACTCCCAAAACAATCAGGCCTATATCAAGCACCATATATTTTTTTGACAAAAGAAAACTGACGCCATACCAAAATGATACACAAACCACTAATACTACAATGAAAGATTTCAAAAATAAGCCAAAAATTCTATAATTCTGCCGTTGTGATCCGTCATCTCCCGTTTCTACAAAGGGATAGCGTTTGTAATGCTTTATGTAAACCCCAAGCAGGGCCGCAGGATAACCCAATGCAAATACCGGAATAAATAAGATCATACCGCCATAAAAAGAACCCCCTGTCCATTTACTAAGCAATAAACACAAGATAAAAATGGTTAGCAGGATTACGACAGTCTGGGCCAGAATATCCAGCACCAATCGCTTTAGATTGATCTCATTTGACAACGACATTTCCTCCATATTAATATATCATATAAACCAATATATTCTTATCAATATTTCGTGTACGGTAGTTGTCCACAGACCTCCTGAACTTTGTGAAGGATCTGCCCGTCCTCTTTTCTCTTTAATCATGCTGCAAAATGTCGGGTTTCTAACTTATTCGCTGACGCTCATGCGTTCGGAACCCGACCTATCCTACTGAGTTGAGTTCGATCCGGTTATTGGGCATGATAGACCTCATTCGGTGTCCACGCACATCTGAAACCCACATCTCTCATTCGGAGGTCTGGCGGGTCGGATTCCGTAAACCAACAGATGAGATCATCTGCCGTCCGTGCAAAGGACGCGCCACGGTTGATCTTCTCAGAATTGGGCGCTGAACTGTATCGTGGATGAATAGCCCAATCGCTCACCCACTCGAACACATTGCCGACTAAATCAAAGCAACCGTCCTCGCTCCTTCCAGTGGGGTATTGGCGGACGGGTGTTGTATGACCAATGCCTGATTCTTTACTATTGCATCTGAGAAGATCAAAATTATTTCCCCAAGGGTATAGAAATCCCTGTCGTCCACGTGCGACTCTTTCCCACTCAAGTGACGTGGGCAAGCGTTTGCCCGCCCAGGCAGCGTACGCTTGTGCGTCGTACCAAGTCACCAGCGCTACTGGATGATCTGGACGTGACTGAGCGGCTCCGATTATGTAGAGAAGAACCTCTCTTACATCCGGGCGGGGGTGGCGGAGCATGAAACCAGTCTCATCCATAAAGTGCACAAAATTGGCATTTGTAATGGGTACCTCATCAATGAAGAAATCATAGGGGATGTTGGCCGCCAAAGATGCCCGGCCAGCTAGGAACACTCCTGCACCAATCTTTATCATTCCTTCTGGCGGAGTGCGCCGACTTGGTGAATGCTGGTTTCGAGACTCTATAGCGCTGGATTGATAACCATTTGGACTTGTGTTTCCAATGGCTGCAGGTTGGCTAACTTGCTTTTGACTCAAGAGATGACGCGTAATGTCCTGACGGAGTGTTGACTCAAATTCTTGGGCAGTGCTGAATTCTCTAAAGATGCCACGCTTTCCAATATTCTCCTTGAAGTTGAGCACGGCGACTTTCTGTTCAAGTTCATCCTTCCTCACGAAATTCGCAGGGCGTTGGCAAAAGTAGAACATTATCCTGGGGCGTTGGTGTTGTTGCCATGCTTTGTGGGCAATATCAAATTCCTCCTTGGTTCCGGAATCCGCGCGTCCAGTTGGGGTGCCAAATCGATTCCACAAAATGCCAATGAAGATGTCGGTACAGTCAATGCCCGCATGATCAAGTATCACCTGTTGTGCCCGTTGCTCAATAGTGGGAACCATATCCTCCCATCGAATAAGCCTGATAAAATAGCCAAGATCGGGAGCCGTGGTTCTGTTAAGTTCTGCAATCACATTGCTTGCGACCTTGCGCTCTTCTGCAACGTCAGACGGCGAGGCCAGAAAAGCCTGAATTTCAGTGATCTGTCTTGTCATAGTCTCTTCCTCCTCTTAGCTACCCAATCATAGCTATGAGGTTTTTCTATAACACATTTAGTACGGTTGGGTCGAAATCACTATGGTTCTAACAATATTATTCCTGTCGGCAACGGACTTGCACATCTCTCGATCTGGTTTTTCTTTTATGAATTCCGACTCTTCCAATAATTACAATATATATTGATTTCGGGAAAAATAACCAATAAAAAAATGGAGCCGAGGGGGATCGAACCCCTGACCTCTTGACTGCCAGTCAAGCGTTCTCCCATCTGAACTACGGCCCCATTAAATCGGGAATCTTAATATATTTGCCAGTAACGATAAGTCAAGGAATTTATTCGTCGGAATTTTCACCCGAATGAACCGGCTCGAAATCGGCCCGGTTGACCGAAATCTCGAAATCAATCATCCGCCCGGCCGCCGTCTCGCGGAACCGCAGCGAATCGAGATCGGTCAGCCTGTGCGTCACTTTTCTGATGCGCTCGGCGGCATGCGCGATCGCCTCGGCCTTCTCCACCATGTCGGGAGACAGTTCCGCCCTCTTGCGTAAAAGCATCTCGGCATTGGCCGAAATCGCCATCAGCGGGTTGTTGATTTCATGGCTCAATGTAGCGGCGGTTTCGGAACCCAGGTTCAGCTTGTCACGGTAATCGACAATCGACTCGGCCTGGTTGCGGCGAAGAATCAGCTTGCGGATAAACGGCTCGATCGGCTCCTCGGCAGGCGGCTGGGACTCGACCGGTCTCTCGACCACCCTTGTTACCACCACCGGCATATTGCGGGCGGCCGCGATCGACATCAGGTAATGAAACTGCCCCGAATCGGCGGCGACATCGTTGTCGATTATCATCAGGTCGAAATTGTTATTTTTAAGATGATTATTTATGCTGTCTCGATTCGAGGCAAAACAGCAGTCCATACCCTGATCTCTGGCACAGAAATCGGATTTGCGGGTGGCGTCGATATCAGCCCCGACACAGACCAGTGCTTTACGCTTTTCAAACATTTTAATTACCTGAAAGTCTCTTATACCGAAACCGGCTGACGGTTTATTTGAGAAGCTGTCGCATGGGCATAAAGGGCATTGCCCAGGAAAGCCGCGAAATCATTGAGATTTTCTTTTATATCGGGGGCGCTGTCGCTGTAGACAAAGCGCAGAACACCCCAGCATTGACCGCCATGCATCAGCGGGAAGGAAGCATCATAAATATCGAAAGTCCCTTCACCTTCTCCTTTTTTGGATTCGGTCGATCTCTTTTCGATAAACGGATTGCCCTTCACCACCGCCGCCGCCAGGTTTTTCCCCGCCTTCGACAGATCGGTTTTCATATCGGCCGGCATCTCGTGCGCGTCATCGGCCAGCAGCTCGAGGTCATCGTTGACCAGTTGATAAATCCCCGTCTGCAAAATATCATCAAGCGAAACAAACAGCCCGCACAGCTTTTTCCAGTCCGCATTCTTGCCGATACCCGAGACATACTCGATCA
>JBFMFJ010000074.1:0-11428 GCA_040752235.1 Candidatus Zixiibacteriota bacterium
TCTTTGATTTTATTTCAAGCGATATTGGCATAGATCTGGGAACGGCCAATACGCTTGTTTTTGTCCGCGGTCAGGGAATTGTTCTGAATGAACCATCGGTGGTAGCGATCGAAAGAGCCACCGGCAAAGTCCTCGCGGTTGGGTCGGCGGCCAAGGAAATGCTGGGACGTACTCCCGGCGAGATTGCCGCTATCAGACCTCTAAAAGACGGCGTTATCGCCGATTTCGAAATATCCGAAAAACTTCTTTCAGATTTTATCAAGCGCGTGATTCGTCATCGTTACCTGATGAAACCGCGCATCCTGATTTCCGTCCCTTCGGGGATCACCGAAGTCGAGAAACGGGCGGTCAGGGATTCAGCCGAGAATGCCGGTGCCCGTGAAGTCTATCTGTTACAGGAACCGATGGCGGCGGCGATAGGCGTCGGCCTACCGGTCGATCAGCCATCCGGATTCATGATCATCGACATCGGCGGCGGCACTTCCGAAATCGCCGTTATCGCCCTGAATGGTATCGTCAACAATACCTCGATCAGAATCGCCGGCGATGAGATGAATGAATCGATCATCATGTATTTGAAAAAGAATTATAACCTGCTTATAGGTGAATTAACGGCGGAAGAAATCAAGATACGAATAGGCTCGGCTTTCCCGATGGAAAAGGAAGTCTCGATGGAAATCAAGGGTCGGGATCTGGTGGCCGGAGTTCCGAAAAATTTGAAACTATCTTCCGTTCAGGTCAGGGAAGCGCTGGTCGAGCCGATTGACCGTATTGTAGAGGCAGTCAGGCAGTCGCTTGAAAGAACGCCTCCGGAACTGGCCTCGGATATTCTTGATCGAGGGATTATTCTGACCGGCGGCGGAGCCTTATTAAAGGGTCTGGACAAACGACTGCGCCAGGAAACGAATCTTCCGGTCAACGTCGCCGAGGATCCGCTGACCTGCGTGGTCCGCGGGACAGGAAAAGTCCTTGAAAATATGCAGCAATATTCAAAAGTCCTGATAAAAAGCCGGCGAGATTGAGGCGCCCGGCATAAGTTGGCTGGCAGGCAGACTTTATTTAAGGTTTGCCTTTTTTTTAGTCTTTTTCCGGGGGCAGTTGTCTATAATACAGAAACTGAGAAATAAATGGACAGGGAAGAACAGGCACTAATATCGCTGGCCAAGGCCGGCGACCGGAGAGCATTTGACAAACTTGTTGCGAGGTATAAGGATAAAATGTTTGCGCTGACCTACAGAATGACCGGTGACCGGGAAGAGGCGCTCGATGTCCTCCAGGAAACTTTTTTCGCCGCTTTTAGGGCTATTCGTGGGTTCCGCGAGGAGGCAAGTTTTTCAAGCTGGCTTTACCGGATTGCGGCCAATAAGTCTTTGAACGTTATTAAGCGCCGAAAAATTCTGTCTTTCCTGCCGTTTGGCACTTCGCCCAAGGATGAGCCGGTCTATAATATGGCGGATGCCGTCGGGCAAAGCGAATTGAGCGATAAAATACAGGAAAGTATAAATGAACTTCCGCCTAAGCAAAAACTGGTCTTCAACTTACGATTCTATGACCAGTTGTCTTTCGTAGAAATCGCCGAAATTCTCGACAAGGGCGAATCGACCGTGAAAACGAATTACCAGAAAGCGGTCGAGAAACTTCAGAAAAAACTTGAAGCATACAGGTGAGATGATGGACTGCAATTTCTTTAAAGAAAGCCTTACCCATAGACTGGGGGCCCTGACGGTCAATGCCGAGGAGCAGGCACATCTCGAGAAATGTGCCGAGTGCCGCCGGTGGTATGAATCCTTGCGGTCATTGGAATCGAGCCTGAACAAAGTTATACCTGAGCCATTGACAGCATCCGAATTTGCAGTTGTACAGGATAAACTGGATACAAAAATCAACCGCTATCTCAACCGCGCCACCGGATTCTATCAATTGATGGTGCGTTATGGTGTTGCTGTCAGCGCCGTTTTCATGCTGGTCTTTATCTCGATTTTCTCCAGAATCCCGGGTGTCGAGAATAATGCGATGACGCCTGAGTTCTATTATTCCAGTTATACCGGCGAGATCGAATTGTTCGATGATTCCTGGATAGATGACCAGTATGTGACGGAAGCGGTCGGAGATTTTGTCCACAGCAACGGGATCGGCAGTTCGGATCTTGTCATCGACGAACTCAGTCCCGAGGAATTGAGATATCTTGAAAATAATATAGAGTTAGGAGGTCTGTTATGAGAAGATGGCTAAGAACAGACTTGATAATCGGCAGTGCGTTGATGGTGATGTTGATGTCCCCGTCTGTTTTCGCACAGGGCCACGGAATGGGCATGCATGACGGCGGCTGGGGCAAACATGCCGAAAATCTCGAGAATTTACGAATGCTGAAACTGCTCGAAGTGCTGGATCTGAATGAGCAGCAGAATGCCGAGTTCATAGCGATATTTGCATCATTCAGAAAGGAAAACCGCGAAATCAGGGAAAAGATCGATGTTGAAGTCGAAGCGCTGATTGATTTACTGAAAAAGGATAATCCGTCGGAAGATGCTGTCAGGGAAAAGGTGGAAAAAATCGAGACATTGAAAAAAGAGATATTCAGGTCATTTGACAGTTTTGCAGAAAAATCAAAGAAGATATTGAATGTAATTCAACAGGGGAAAATGATTGTATTCCAGGAGCGCTTCGAGCGGGAGCTTATTGAATCCGTAAGGGGTTTCCGCAAAGATTTTCCGCCGCCTGACATGCGACCATGATCCATGACTAAAATAAGAAATAAATGCTATAAGAAATAAGAAAGGAGATTATCATGAAGAAGGTTTTAGTTTTCGCTGCAGCTGCACTGATTATCCTGGCGGCATTCGCCGTAGCAGATCCGGGACATCGAGGATTCGATCGCGACAGGAGAGGCTGTAGTATGGATGGACGCGGAATGGGACATTTTGGCGACCAGTTCTTCGGACCGGGAATGCTGATGAGGGTGGCTGATGAAATTGGTCTGGATGATGCGCAAAAAACAAAGATCGCCTCTATGAGCGAGCAGTTCGGTCTGGAACGGATTGATAAAGAAGCCGCGCTGGATAAGGCGGAACTGGAATTGAAACATATGAGAATGAACGGCGCCTCCGACTCCGAAATCCTGGCGCAAATGGATAAAGTGGGCAAACTCGGAACCGAAATGCAGAAAATGGCTTTTACTCATCACCAGGCGATGAAGGGTGTGTTGACGGCCGACCAGGTTACAAAATTGAAAGAACTCCGCCAGGAACGTCGTGAAGACAGAGGTCCGAGGAGTGGTTGTGGTTTCGGACAGGGACAGGGCATGGGAAATAATCCGGATGTTCCCGGGCAGGGTGCCGGCCCCGGGCCGGGACCGAACAATCCCGATTGCTGGAGGAGATAATTTGATATAGGATAGTGCGGTCGGACGGTGTCCATGCAATCCTTTCAGCCGACCGCAGTGATTCTCCCTTTGCTTGTTGTCAGATGCCGGGCCGATGGCCCGGCACTTTTTTATTGCATAAAATCCAGTCATGGGATAAATTAAGACTGCGTAACAGGCAGGACGAAAATGCTGATGGCAGGCCGACAGGCCTGCCTTCGTGTTTGAGGAATCGGAAAAAGCCTCTTCCAAGGGAGCTCCTGCCAAATTGGCAGAAATATGACAATTTGTCTTGACTTAAACCATTTGAAAGTCTTAGATTTTACTTATGAATATTAATGAATCATTTATAATCGACTTTTTGCGCTATAAGGCGGGGCGACCACTTAAACCTCGCGAATTGGCCAAAGAGATTGGTGTCGGCGAAAGGGGATATGTCGCCTTTCGGCGGCTGGTCAAGGAACTGATTGATTCCGGTCGGCTGGTCATACTTAAAGGCGGCAGAATCGGAGTCCCTTCGGAATTGAATCTGGTTGTCGGGACGATTGCCATAACCCGCGGCGGCAAAGGAACCATTTTCACCGAAACAGGTGAACCTGTTGTTATAGACTCGACTAATCTCCTGACCGCTCTCGATGGCGACAAAGTCATGGTGCGCGTCGGCTCCCGCCCCGAGCAGGAGCTGCAGGGGGCTGTTATCAAAGTAATCGAACGTGCTGAAAAAGACATTGTCGGAATATTCCAGCGCGGGCGGCATTTCAGTACGATCATTCCCGATGATAAAAAGGTCCGACGGAATATTTATGTGCCCAATGCACTGTCGAACAATGCCGGGGACGGCGAAAGAGTGGTGGCCAGAATAACGGCCTGGGATGATCCTTACCGAAATCCTGAGGGAGAAGTTCTTGAAGTCCTGGGCAAACCGGGCGATCAGGGCGTCGATATCAAGACCGTCATAAAGAGTTTCAATCTTCCTGAAGAATTCCCACCGGCGGTGCTTGAGGAAGCCGGCAAGGTCGGCGCCTACTTCAGCCCCAATGAAATCAAGCGACGCCGCGATTTCACCGGCGAGACAGTCTATACCATCGATCCGATTGATGCCAAAGATTTCGATGATGCCATCACCGTTTCAAGAACCGATAACGGGTATCGGCTGGGAGTATTTATCGCCGATGTGTCATTTTATGTCAGAGATAATACTCTTCTTGATAAGGAGGCTTTCAACCGCGGCAATTCCGTATATCTTCCCGGAACGGTGATACCGATGTTGCCGGAAGAGTTATCCAATGATTTATGTTCACTCAAGCCAAATAAGAAACGGCTGGTGTATGGCGCCATTATTAATTTTGATGACAAAGGCAAACCGCTTGATTGGGAAATAACCGACGGTATCATTAATTCGCGAGCCCGGCTCAATTATGAAGAGGTCCAGCAGTTTTTTGACAGCGGGACGGTCACCGAAAGGATAAAACGAGTTGCGGATAATCTGACACTTGCGCGCGAGCTGGCCCGAATTCTACACAACCGGAGAATAGCCAATGGCTCGCTCGATTTCGACCTGCCCAAACCGATGATTATTATCAACAAAAAAGGGGAGATAACCGAAATCAGGCATAGTGTTCGGCTTGAGTCGCACCGGCTGGTCGAGGAATTCATGCTGGCGGCCAACCAGGCGGTGGCGGTGCATGTAACCAGGCTGGGACAGAAATTTCTCTTCCGCGTTCATGACCGGCCCGATCTGGAAAAACTGGAAGCGTTTTCATATCTGATGAAAACACTCGGCTACGACTTCCCGGTCTCGGAAACGATTAAACCGATGCAATTTTCAAATTTCCTTCTGAAAGTGAAGGGCAGACCTGAAGAAGAATTGATTAATGAATTGATGCTTCGCTCGCTGAAGAAGGCAGTTTATCAGCCCAAGAATGTCGGCCATTTCGGGCTGGCTTTCAAGCATTATACGCATTTTACATCTCCCATCAGGCGCTACCCCGATCTCATCGTTCACAGACTATTGAGGAAACTGGTGGATGGCAGTTATCCGGTGAAGCTGGCGCAGAAACTGGACAATGTTCTCAGCAATATCGGCCGCCATTGTTCCGACACCGAGCGCAATGCCGAAGCCGCCGAACGCGAGGCCATTAAATTTAAACAGGTGGCATACATGGCCAGACATATCGGGGAGCAATTCAAGGGTGTTATCTCCGGCGTTCTCAATTTCGGTTTCTTTGTCAGGCTCAATGATCTTGGCGTGGAAGGGATGGTTCGTGTTTCGACGCTTGGCGATGATTATTACCTATTTGAGGAAAGAAGCTATCGCCTGGTCGGACGCCGAACCGGTCGGGTCTTCAGAATGGGCGATGCGGTTGAAGTGGGCGTGCTCTCGGTTGACAAATTGAAAAATGATATTAATTTTTACCTTGTTGAAACACAGCCGCCCCCTGTCCAAAAGGAGCGTCACAGGAAGGGAGGGCGTCGGGGCTATCAGGGCAAAAGGAAACTCCGCATTAAATGATAACGAATGTTCTCATCCTGGTTAATGGCGATTTATTGACCGGCAGTTCCGGTTTCGAAAAGGTCTTTCGCCCGATCGGCGAATTCATTGAGGAAGTATCGCATCTATATACGATCATCAAGGAGCGGGCGGTTGACCTTATCCTTATTCCGGAAATTTATCCAAAAATTAACAAAGGGATTATCCGCCGGATGCGCGTCAAAAATCCGCAGGCGGATATCTGGCAGGTTGTCTGGTCGGATGCCGGCAATGATGCTTATGAGATATATGACGGGATTATCAATTTCAATGACGGGGCGGAGCAAATTGCAAAGAAGGTGCAGCGCATTTTGCACCAGAAGGCCCTGATGAAAAAGTTCCGTATTGTCGGGCGTTCGGAAAAAATGAAAGTGGTTGCCGAGACTATCGACCGCATCGCCCCGACCGATATTTCCGTCCTCATTGTCGGTCCCTCGGGAAGCGGCAAGGAACTGGTGGCCAGGGCTCTGCACGATAATTCATCGCGCGCGAGTGGGAGGTTTGTCGCCATAAATTGCGGCGCCATAGCCGAAGGCATTCTCGAATCGGAGCTGTTCGGTCACGAGAAAGGCGCTTTCACCGGCTCGGTTGCCAGCCGTGTCGGGATGTTTGTGCGTGCCGTTGATGGGACGATATTCCTGGACGAAATCGGTGAGACCAGGCCTGAAATGCAGGTGAAATTGCTGCGAGTTCTTGAAGACGGCTATTTCTATCCGGTGGGCGGCGATAAGCCGGTGCATTCCAATGCCAGAGTGATTGCCGCCACCAACCGCGATCTGGCCGAGGCCATTCGCGACGGCGAATTCAGAGAAGATTTATACTTCAGACTGGGTGTCGTTAAGGTTGTCCTGCCCGCTTTATATGACCGCCGTCAGGATATTCTGCCGCTGTTGTGTCATTTCGGAGCATTGGAAAAGATCAAGGGTTTCTCGGATTCCGCCCTGGATCTCCTGCTGCGATATGACTGGCCCGGAAATGTCCGGGAGCTCAGGAACTTCGTTGCCCGGATGGGGGCGCTTCATCCGGATGATGAGATTTCGGCGGATGATGTCGAGAGGTTCATTTCCGAACAGTCGCTGGAGACGAAACATCTTCCGGTCGTGACGGGGCATACCCATGAGGAAGCCGGGCATGAATTGATCTATCATGCATTACTGCAATTGGGGAATGAAGTGAAAATGCTTCGCGATTTAATAACATCGAATCTGCCGAAGCAAACCGAATTTGAGGCGGTTCATGAAGCACCGAATGATGAAGCCGCTTATTCCGAAAAGACAATGAAGGATGTGGAAAAAGTCATGATAGAAACCGCGCTGCGTGAAAGCGACGGAAACAGGAAGATTGCCGCCAGGAGGCTTGGTATCGGAGAAAGGACTCTTTACCGTAAAATAAAAGAGTATAACCTGAATTGAGTTGCCGCGCGGAAACCATAATCATTTGTCTGCTTGGCCTGATATTATTGTCATCTCCGACCTTTGCAGTAAATCCGACTCTCGATGTATATCCATCGGAGCAGGAGCTGTATGAAGCCTATCTACGGGGCGATATCGATTATCAGACATATCTCAATCTTAATGAGATATTCGAGGATGGCATCGACAGCACCGATCTCTACCTGCTGGAAGAAATCCCTAATATAAATTACTTCCTTCAATCAATGTCCACCGATTACACCGGAATCGAGCAGGAACAGACCGAGACATACATGCTTGGCGCGCCGACCTCAGCCAAAAAACGGGGCTATTTTCGAACCCGGACCTATCAAAAGCTCGAGGAAAACGGTGATAATAAAAGCCTTATGGCTTTGAATTCCGTCGTAAACGAAAACTGGAAAGTGGATTTTCGCTATAATGAGAATTTCGACGGTGAGAAGAAATGGACCCGGCGCTCGGTGATCTACCGGGCCGATCGGGGGCCTCTGTCAAAAATGATCTTCGGCAACTTCACCGCCCGTTTTGGCCTTGGTTTGACGGTCGGCTATCGCGGAAAGCTGCTGAGCAAGAGCGATGATAACTTTGAAAATTCAGTCGTGTTTCCCGATTATGGTGGTTTCAACGGTGTCTATTTCGAGGGCGGCCGCCGAAGCGATGCGGTGCGAATGCTGATACATTTTGATCAAAATGAAGATTTCAGTCTTCGCGCCGGCGCTGTTGATTTTCTGAGGGAATTCAGGAATTTCGAAGTGGAGGCTATGGTTCAGGGGGCATTGGTCGAGAACAGGCTGACCGGCATCAACTATAAGCATTATCAATTTGGAGCTTTCGGTCGTTACCGACAGGATGATTATGACGTCGCCATGGAAATAGCTGTTCCTAAAGACATGGAAGGGATTACACCCAATGCCGTTATGGAGGCCCAGTTCAAGGGGGATCCTTTTAAGCTAAAATTATCCGCCTGGAATTATAACGATGATTTCATTAATTTGACCGGGGGAGGGCGTGCCGGCTCTCTTTATCGGACTGTCGTGGTCGATACCGTCGAATTCGAATTTCGGGATAAACGTATCGACCAGAGAGGAATCCTTATTAAGAATACGACCGATTTTGATTATTCTATCCAGCATGAGGTTTCGTTTTCCGCCTATGGAGAAAACCGGTATTTGAATTATATCGATATGGCGAATTCCCTGATTTATCCGGTCAATCCCAATATGAAGCTGAGATTAAGTTACCGTTATTCCCGGAGAGCCGAACCGGGCAGGGTGGCCACAAAAAGCGAGTACCGGGTTGAGAACAAAATTATTGTTGGCGCATTTGACTTGAGGAATTATATCGAATATACTGATGACCTGTATGATCGCCGATATATGTCGCTGTTTAGCCGGGTCAGAGGTGATGTGAGAAATTTCGGGCACATGGATATATGGTTGAATTTCGACAAAATTAATTATGATGAAGGCCGGCTTGATTATTTTTATGGATATTTAAGCGAAATGGTTGATTTGAATAGCACGGTTGAGTTAGGTGCAAAATATTCTTATCGTTACAGCCGCTCAAGTTCGGATAGTTATGAGTCGCAATTCATGATTGAGGCGAAGGTGAAATGGTGATGAGGCTGAAAAAGCTAATCCTTGCACTTCTTATTTTAATATTGCCTGCCGGCAATGTACTGGCTGAACTTGAAATCAATGAAGTAATGGCCAATGAACCGGGCGGTAATGTCATGCTTGAGTGGATAGAATTGTATAACAATACCGACAATGATTTCCCTCTGGCCTTTTACTCTTTGAAAATAGACAACAGTGTTATACTTTTGCCTACCACAAGAATATTCCCTTATGAATATATGGTGCTGTGCCGCAAGCTTATTTCCGACAGCGTCTCGGCCGGTTTCGAGGAAATCTGGGGGAACGGCAGCGGATATTGGGGTGATGACAGTACCATCGAATCCTATCGAGCGATTGAATTAAGCGGAATCGGACTGACCAATTCGGGCGGCTCGGTAGAACTGGAACTGGCTCTGCAGACTGTCTCAACATTAATCTGGGAGAGCGATGGTGGGGATGGGGTATCATGGGAGCGGCGCCTGCCGAACGATACTACGGGATTACAGTGCCTGGATCCCTCGGGGAGCACACCCGGAAGACTGAATTCAGTCACACCTTTACCGTATGACCTGGCTTTGGAATCAGTGGTCGTGGAATTTTATGGTTCAGGAATTTGCCGTATAGGGGTTCTTATGGTCAATTTTGGATTGGAAGATATGCCGGAGGGTGAGCTTTCGGTGTATTATGATCCCGATAATGACGGTGTACCGGACAGTGTTGACTTGATCGCCATAGTCAATTATCCTCAAACCAACCCGGATGACACGATAGAGTTTGATCTTTATTTCGAACTGGATGGAGTTAATCCTTCCATTCTTATTCAACTTCCGCCGGATAATCGGATGGAAAACAATTTGCGGGCCGTGACGGCCTTCGGAGTGAATTACCCGCCGGTAATCCTGAACGAATTTTTGGCCGATCCGCAGAGCGATGTCGGCACGGAATGGCTGGAATTGCGTAATCGTTCGAATCAGGAAGTCAGTCTCAGCAAATGGTATATTGGCGACGAAATTAAGTTTTATCCGATAATGTCATCCGATCCGCTTCAATCACTGAATATCGTTGTGGACGCCCATGACTATCTCGTATTGTGCAAGGATAAAGCCGCCTTTGAGAATTTCTACGGGACGTCGGTAAATGTAGTGGAGATGAATAGCTGGCCCGCTCTGAATAATGATGGTGATATTATAAAATTGCGGGATAATTTCGATTATATTGTTGACAGCATCCGGTATGATTTCACATATGGCGGCAATTACACCTGGGCGCGCGGCGAGGAAACCGGTATGACGGATCGCTGGGGGCGTTCTGTCGATGTCGGCGGAACCCCCGGTCGTGAAAATAAGGTTTACTACCAGCCGATTTCATCGCGTATCAGCGTGTCCGCCGAACCGAATCCGTTTTCACCTTCGAAAGATGGCGAAATGACAATTGCCTTCGAGGTACCCCAGGGTGAAAATATGACAATACGCATTTATGATACCAAGGGCCGGATAGTCAGAACGCTGGTGGATGGCTTGCCGGCTTTTGAGGGGCGTATCGTCTGGGATGGCCGCAGTGATGGCGGGAGACTGCTCCCGATAGGAATGTATATTCTTTTCCTTGAAGTAGCCGATGTCGACCAGTACAAACAAACGGTGGTGATTGCACCATGAAGCAGACGACAGCGACAATTCTGATTTTGATAATGCTCGCATTCGGAAGCATTAACGCCTATGAATTCGATATCGGTCGGCAATACGGACTTGGAGGAGCGGTATTGCTTTCTTCTCCGATGGCGACCGATATGCTGTCTTGTCCGACCGGTATGTTGAACAGGAACGAAGTAATTTTCGAGGCCGGCTATCAGCGGAAATTCGAACTGGCCGATCTGGATAAGATATATGCCGCCGCCGGATACAGGTACAGAAATCTATCGGCCATTATCGGCTTCTCCCAGTTCGGAAAGGACAACTACTACATGGAGCAGCTGGTAAAAACCGCTCTTTCATACACATATAGTCATCTCACCGCCGCTGTCATTGTTGATGGCATGCAGGTAAACGTGGGAGAAGATGAAAGAAAAGCTACTCTTCGCGCCGCTTCGGTGGGTCTGGCAGCCGGCGTCAATTATGAAAAATATCATTTGGGATTTATGATTGATATTATCAATCATCCCAAACTCGCCGAAACACTGGAAGGCGAAAAAAGCATTTATCATATTTACGGCGAAGTCGAAGGAATTTCGAGATTTTCTGTCGCGGGACATATTGCCCTTGAGGAAAATCAAAAACCAATGGCTTCGTTCGGTCAGTACATCAGGCTGATAGATAACGATGCCCTGTTCTGGGGGATTAGCCGAAACCCGTTGACGTACGGCGGAGGGCTGGATATCAAATACGGCAATTACGGCCTGGTTTATGCTGTGTCATATCATCCGGAACTCGGCGTTACCCACAATGTCACTTTGAATATATCCACGGGTCGGCTTCTTTATTAGCGGAGAGTTCCA
>JBFMFJ010000075.1:0-5885 GCA_040752235.1 Candidatus Zixiibacteriota bacterium
TGCCTGGATCGAAGTGTTTTATAACCGTATCCGGCGGCATTCCACCCTTGGATATGTCAGTCCGGTTGACTTTGAAATAAAAAATGAATATGCTTATAACACTGTCCACTAAATCGGGGGAACCTCAAACCTGACCTTCGGAAGCAGATTCTCCTTGTCGGTTATTTTCTTTTCCTGTTTCCTGGTTTCTTTTACAAAGAGTTGTCCGATCGGCATGGGATCGAAAACAGGGGGGAAGCATGAGGAAGCCGCGACCGCCCGCGCCACTTTCCAGTCGGACGGGGTCTTGATATATCGGTTGCTATAATCACCGACTCGCGTGCGCTCGAAGACCCAGTTGATGCCGTACACGATATCAGTGGCGCAATAAACAAAATTGGGATGTTCCGGCAGGTCCATCAATTTCATGTCGGTCAGATAACGCTCGTATCGATGCATCAGGGCATTGACCTGGGTGCTTCTTTTCGGCCAGTTCCATGGAAGCAGAAACCGTTTCAAAACGGGGATAGTCCGAATGTCGCGTTTGCAGAATCTTCGAAAAGGCGCCGCGACCAGATTCTCCCAATCGGGAATTTTATTATCGACGAACGGCTGCTTTTTGAGACATGCCGCCAGATGCGCCGAGAGAATACTTCCGCCTGAGACGGACGATAATGTATCCACCCGGCCAAGAATGCCCAGCTCGTTCAGTCTTCTCAGCGCCCCCAGATGAAACAGCGCCGCCCGATACCCTCCTCCGGAGAGACAGACCGCGATTTTGTATTTATCATCCGCGGTCTTATCGATTTGAGAATTTTCCTTCTGACTCATAATCCTGATTCTCCCTTTTTAATTTTCAGAGATGGCAGGCAATTTCAGATTATTTGTACCTGACCCACCGAATGAATCAATTTGATTGAAAACAGATAAATAAAGATAGTCCGTTTTCGTCCTTTAAGGCAATATAAAATCAGTTATTTTCTTCGGGGATGATTTACTTTTCTATTGAATCTCTTGGATTATATTAATTTAGGAACTTGAGGTCACAATTTGTGACCTCAAGATGGAATTCGATGGTGATACTTAATTGTTGCTTTCTATAGTCCACACAAGCGTATAAGTTTCACCAATTAGAGGTTTATCCACCCTCCACAGTGCTATATTCGGTTGAAGCAAAGTGGGCTGTTTCACTTCGTTGATATCAAACTTATATGCCCCAAATTCTATTATTCCTTTCACATGTTTAATCTTCTGATCATCGCATAGTTGAAGCAGCATGGATGCTTTGTGGGTTGGAACCACTATTTTCATACGCATTATCTCATTTTTTGAGCAAAATGATCCCCTTGTCATTATACTCATTTCTCTTGAATATTTACTTCCATATTTTATTGGAGGATCGAACACTATTTTTGTCTTACCAATATATCTGACATAAGGCTGGTTATGTTCAAATGTGCCTAAAGAAGACCAATAAGAATCCACATCAATTTCACCAGCATCCACGAATATATTTGTATCCAACATCTCCTTCAGATTGTTTACACGCGGAATAATGCTTTGCCTTTTAGCCAACAGAACACTATTACCATCAGGGCTTTTGTATTCTACTCTAATTTCAAGGTCGTCAAGCTCATATTCAGCATCATTCTCAACCTTTATTCTCCATTTTTCATAGTCAAATGGTAGTCCAGAAGATTTTGTTTGCAGCCCATTAGTAAAGGATTCGATTTTTTTAATATAATAGACAAGTCGAATCAAGATGACAATTAAAGAGATAAGGAATAATACTGCAAAAACCACGATGACAATAATTTTCCTAAAATCAGGAGAGACAGCTGAAGCCAATAAACCCGCTCCTGATATCAGGGCGCTAAATATAGCAAGCCAATCATGCCATTTCATATCAATTACTCCTTAAAGATGTTTTTAAAACAAGCTATCAAAAAAGATAATCAATCCGACAAAGTAAAAATATAATTCACTCTTGGATTTATCAAGTTTTTTTGAAAGATCTGCTTGCCGCTTTTGGAGAGCTATTACGTCTTCCGCTCTTTTTTCTTGGCGGCGGGGAAGAGGACGTTGTTGAGTATCAGTCGATAGCCCGGCGAGTTCTTGTGGAGCGATAAATCGGTCGGCGGATCATTGACCATGTGCTGGTAATCCTCCGGATCATGACCCGACAAAAAGGTGAATGTCCCGCGGCCGAAATTGCCGTGAATATAGCGAACCTCATCATAACCTTCGGGCATTCCCAGAATCGTTACATATTTTTTCAGCAGTGATTTCCTGAAACCGGTATTCTGGCCCATGAAACCCTGAACCATCCCGACATGATCCTGCACCAGCATGGTCGGAACCGGATCGAGCTTGGCCGAGAATTCGAACAGGTAAAAATAGTCATCCGGTTGGCCGGGGAACCGCACCAGGCGGTCGGGATAGGTGTCGATATCGCTGTGCCGGTAAAGCAAGGGATCATAGCTCGGCGTGAAATTCTCGAAAGAGAGGCATTTGGAATAATCCAGCTTCGCGGTGGCGCCGGGGTCGACCGGATCGCCGTCGAATTGCGGCGGACAGATATCGACTCCCTCGGCGGCCAGGGCGATATCTATTGTCTCGCAGGCCGAGCACATGGCAAACAGGAAACCGCCGCGGCGGACATAGTCCTTAATTGTTCGGGCAACTTCTTCTTTCATGTCCGAGACTTTATGAAATCCCATTCGTCGCGCCAGAGTTTCATTGGTCTCGACTTCCTGGCGGTACCAGAGTTCATTGTGAAACGAGGCGTAAAACTTGCCGTACTGTCCGGTGAAATCTTCATGATGCAAATGAATCCAGTCGTAATCATCGAGAGCCCCGGTAAGCACCTCCTCATCCCAGATCAGGTCATATTTTATTTCGGCATAAGTCAACGCGAGTGTGACCGCATCATCCCACGGCTCCAGATTTTTGGGTGAATAGACCGCAATAGCCGGGACTTTTTCCAGAAGCACCCGTTCCATGTTTTCGACATCGATTGTGCGATAAATATCCGCCAGTTGCGAAGAATTAATTTCTTCGGTAGAGACCCCCCTGATAAGGCAGAGCGAACTGAGCTCATCATCGGAATCGAAGGCGAAAGATCCGCCTCGATAATTAAGCAGCCACTCGACCGATTTCCCGAGTTCGAGTGCTTTAAAAGCAATACCATAGGCTTTCAGATGATCGGTCTGGGTTTCATCCATTGGAATCAATGTCACCTGGGCGAAAGCGCCGCCCGGGATAACGCTCAAAGTGATGATTAATATCGCAAATTTCAATAGTGTTTTCATCATGTTCTAAATCGGCATAACTTAATCCATATAAACGCGGTCCGCCTTCGATATATTTACTTTTACATTGAAATTAATCGAAAGTCGAGGGCAATCGGCAAAAATCACGGCTTTTCCCGGTTTTTCAACCTCTGGCGGTATTCGCGATATTTTTCGAGATACTCGACTAATTTACTTTCCCTGCCCCGTTGCTGCGGCTGATAATAGATAGTCCCGATTAATTCCTCCGGAAGACATTCCATATCGGTCATAGCGTCATCATAGTCATGGGCATATTTATAGTCCTTGCCGTAGCCGAGGTTTTTCATCAAAGATGTCGGGGCATTCCTGATATGGTGCGGCACAGGCAGCGAACCCTTTTCATCGGCGTCTTTCATTGCTTTTTCATAGGCCATATAAGCTGAGTTCGATTTGGGAGCACAGGCCAGATATATGACGGTTTGGGCCAGTGCCAGTTCCCCTTCCGGGGTTCCGAGAAAATGATAAGTATCCCGTGCCGCCAGTGCGACGTTGAGGGCGTTGGGGTCAGCCAGACCGATATCCTCGACAGCCATCCGGATCAGCCTTCGAGCGATAAATAAGCGATCCTCGCCCGATTGCAGCATCCTTGCCAGCCAGTAGAGAGAGGCATCGGGATCGCCGTTGCGAACCGACTTGTGAAGAGCCGAAATCAGGTTGTAATGTTCCTCACCGGCCCGATCATAGATGAAAGTCCCTTTCTGATGTATCTCTATCGTTTTCTCAAGCGTAATCTGCCCGTCTTTGCCGGCATCGGAGGCCGCCGCTTCAAGCAGATTCAAAGCCCGCCGGGCGTCGCCGTCAGCTGCTGAAACGATAAACTGAAGAGCCTTATCCTCGACCGTGAGATGCATCTCGGCTACACCGCGTTCGGTGTCATTGAGAGCGCGGATTATGATCTTTTCCAGGTCGGAGTCGGTGAGACGATCCAATACGTAAACCTTGACCCTCGATAACAACGCCGAAATCACCTCGAAAGAGGGATTTTCGGTGGTGGCGCCAATCAGGATAATATCTCCTTTTTCGACATAGGGAAGAAAAGCATCCTGCTGGGCCTTGTTGAACCGATGGATTTCATCGATAAAAACATAAGTTTTGCGACCGGTCAGTTTCTTGAAATTCCCGGCTTTCGAAATAACCGTTTTTATCTCTTTTATGCTGGATGTGACCGCCGAAAAGGGAAGAAACTGTCCGCTGGTGGCGATAGCAATCAATTGTGCCAGAGTGGTTTTGCCCGTCCCGGGCGGTCCCCAGAAAATAACCGATCCCAGCCGATCCTGCTCGATAGCGCGCCGGAATGCGGTATTCGGCCCGACCAGCTTTTCCTGGCCGAAAAACTCATCGAAATTGCGCGGACGCATCCGGTCGGCCAGCGGTTTGGTCCGGTCGAATTCCTCCGGGCTCAGGCCCTGTTTGCCGTCTTCGAATAATTCCATGACAGGATTAATATAAGAAAAACAGGGGAGAATACAGGAAAAATTTTAAAAATGTGAAAAAGGGAATGGCAAGGCCATTCCCTTTATTTCAAATGAACTAAACATTGATTATGAACAATCCGGCTCCGGGCCGCCCTTATATAAATAGCTTATCAAATATGTAACATCCAGCAGATTTATTCCGCCGCTGTTGTTTACATCCGCGGCTTTTTCATGAATCGGTGCGGGCCCGCCCTTATATAGGTAACTGATAAGATAAGTTACATCGAGAATATTGACCGACCCGTTTCCATTGACATCGCCGCACAAATAACACTCCAGACTCAGTCTGTAGGAATCGATCTGGTCACCATTATCTTCACTAACAAAAACCGCATAATTACCCGTCTCCGGCAATCCTAGATCGACAAAGGCCACTTGGTTGGCACCATAAGAGTAATCCATTACAAATGTGTCCAGTAATGGTCCCCAGATCTCAAGTCGAGCATTAAAATTATTATTTGTCATCGGCTGAACAGACAAGGTTATCAGATTACCCATATCACTACAAAAGACAAAAGCATCTATATCCCCATAAGGATTGATTGAATCATCAAGCAAGGAATCACAACCAATTAGGCCGGCTTCAGCCAGAACGTCCCGCCGGCACTGCAGACTCAGGAAGTAGGAATCAGTCTGGTTACCATTATCTTCACTCACAAAAATCGCGTAATCGCCCGTCTCCGGCAGCTCCAGATCGACAAAGGCCACCTGGTTGGCACCATAAGAATAGTCCATTACAAATGTGTCCAGCGATGGTCCCCAGATCTCGAGCCGAGCATTAAAATTATTATTTGTCATCGGCATAAGCCGCAATGTTACCAGGTCAGCAGAAATACCCGAAAATATGAAAGCGTCCATGTCACCATAAGGATTCACGGAATCCATCAGTAAGGTGTCATATTTAATCGTGTCGGCTTCAGCCAGAACGTCCCGCCGGCACTGCAGACTCAGGAAGTAGGAATCAGTCTGGTCACCATTATCTTCACTCACAAAAATCGCGTAATCGCCCGTCTCCGGCAGCTCCAGATCGACAAAGGCCACCTGGTTGGCACCATAAGAATAGTCCATTACAAATGTGTCCAGCGATGGTCCCCAGATC
>JBFMFJ010000075.1:5985-11415 GCA_040752235.1 Candidatus Zixiibacteriota bacterium
TCGAGCCGAGCATTAAAATTATTATTTGTCATCGGCATAAGCCGCAATGTTACCAGGTCAGCAGAAATACCCGAAAATATGAAAGCGTCTACCTCGCCCAATTCCCCTAATGCACCGGAGATTAAAGTATCATATGCGATATATGTTGTATCCTGCCCGAATGAAGTAAGAGGCAGTCCTGCACTGAGTACAATGATGCAGCCTAATACTGAAGCTATCACTTTGGAGATAACCATATTTTTACCCTCCTGATAAATGGTCTATTCCAATTAGCTCATTCTTACAGATACCTTGAAAAAAATAAAACTCCGCATAGTGTTTAAAAAGAAATGTTATATTTATGATCCGAACATTGTTCAAGATGCTTGAATTTGTTTTAGTTATGCCAGCAAGACTTACTGCTTTGGGTGACGATTCAAGGATAATTCATTTATCAAAATCTAAACCGTCATTTAAATTGACTATAGTTCCTTCCTAAAAACCAGTTGTTGTAATAAAAGATATGAATAATTGGCACATCGACCTATCACAATCTATTATTTACAGGGGATGAAGTCAAGTGAAAATAGGATAGGCAGGTCCCAGGGTAAAAGGGTCAACTTTACAATAAATGACAAAGGGCGCGCACGGGCTCAGGCCCTTTTATCAAAAAGAATTAATTATCATTCAGGGACAGTCCGGTTCCGGGCCGCCTCGGTATAGATAGGCGATTAAATAGGTGACATCGAGCAAGTTGATGCTTCCGGAGTGATTGACATCCACCATCCATTCGTTGGCCGGTCCCGGGCCGCCTTTGTACAAGTAATTCAGAAATGCAGTTATATCCAGAATATTGACTGCGTCGCTCATGTTGAAATCGCCGCAGGCAAAGCAGGGATTTTCACCCATAACGGAATAAATTGTCCCGTTGGTTGCTCTGTATGGATAGTAGGTATCATCGACAACGACCCAGTTATCTCCTACCTGGGTCGTGGATGCGATATCAAGAGATGCGGTGTCAAGGTCATGCTGGCATTTCGCTTTAAAAGATAGATAGCAATAAGTCTTGAGCTGGCTGCTGATTGGCTTGCCGCCGTTTTCAAGGTGTACCACCGCAATGTCATATGCGCCGACCGGTATTATGCTGTAATCCAGAGTGCCGTCCCATAATGATGAATTGGTGAAGGCGGAATCAAAAGTCAGTTTTTCAGGATCGAATCTGGTTTCCACATGCATGGCATTTATAGTACTGACCGAGTAACATTCTTCAGTCAGGCTGGTTATTTTCACCTGAAAAGGCAGGTTGGCGGTTTCCGAGATTCCGTCCGTGGTGGTTCCTTCCATGAATATGGCCGCAGAACCCATTTTGATTTCGACTTCATCGCAGGTATCGCAGGAGTCGCCGATCCCGTCCTGGTCATGATCCTCCTGGACCGGATTGTAAACATAGGGGCATATATCATAGGCATTGGCATAACCGTCACAATCGCTGTCGCCGTATTTATACAATGCAATCTGGGCCAGAGTATCGATGGCCGCAATCGGTATTCGGAAGAGAAACTCGGAGTAGCCATCATTCTCAAGGTCGCCGCCTGCAGGAAAATCACCCGGGATCAGTAATATTCTTGTGAAGGTCGCCCCGGAATATATTGTAACATAATTGCTGATTCCGCCTTCGGTGGTGAACCCCAGGTCGATAATACCGTCCTGATTGATATCGCCGGCCTGAAAGAAGTTGGTAGCCCTGAGCGGGAACGCATGGATTTTGTTGCCGGTCGCTCCGGAAAACAAGAAAGTAGTATCCATCGAAGAGGCCAGAATGTCATCGTAGCCGTCACCATTGATATCGCCGGGGCCGAACGCCCTCCAGCCGAGTGCATCATTGTTCCTGCCACCCTTAAACGTGTACAGCGTATCACCGTCAAAACCCGAAAAAACATACACCCAGCCGTACATATTGCCGATCAGCGAACCGATATCCGAAATAAAGAAATCATTGTAGCCGTCATTGTTCACGTCTCCCAGTCCCCCGGACAATATTCCCCAGAGGTCATGCGGCGCTGTATTGGAATATGTATACAACTTGGCGCCGGTTTTTCCGGAAAAGACTATTACCCTGGTAATATCGTCCTGGGCGATTATATCGTCACACCCGTCGTTGTTGATATCCCCGATATATCCTACACAATTGCCCAGATTGGGAGCCGTAGAATCTCCCTCAAAAGTATATATAAGGCTGCCGTTCCGACCGGAATAAGCATTGACTCCCCCGTACGGAGTATTGGGTGCGCCGGCAATCAGATCATCATAACCGTCATTATTGATATCACCGCCGATATCGATGACCGGAACATCGTTGTAGTTGTTCATATCGACGGATATCGAATACAGCAAATCCGAATTCATTCCGGAATAGACATAAACCATGTTAAGGGCTCCGGCGGCGACAGCAATGTCGTCGAAACCGTCACCGTTCATATCGCCGTTTGCCGAGGTCCAGGTGCCGAATTCGAGTCCCGCCTGCTCGTTCGTGATGACATTAGTAATGCACTGAGCGTTCAGCCCGTTTGCGAAAAATCCCAAAAAGGTAAATGTTATTAAAATAGTAGCAAACCGCATTTTTCCCTCCGTATTCAAACCATTTATAGCTGCAATAAAGGCGGTACAAACTTTCATCGTCCCTCCAGGATCTGAAAGTTGGTGTAAAAAGACGTTCTCAAAATGGTTTAGAAAAAGCAATGATGTCCGAGAACGTTTTGTCCACGATGTATATCGCCAATATAATACCTTATCATTATGTCTGTCAAGAAGTTTGTTGGGCTGAAAGGATGGCAGGTGTGGTGCTGAAATAGCAGAAAAACGCGCCCCCGGAATCCCAGAGGGCGCATCAAAAGAAGTCTATATCTATAATACTATTCAAGACATTCGGTGAGGGCATGATAGGCATCATGCATCCCGGTCATCTTCTCCTCGATCAATTGCGCGCTGTCCGATTCGCAGGCTGTGCCGAGTTGATTGACCGCTTCCTTGAGAGCATTTCGGTTGGCATTGAAACTCTCGGCAAGAAAGTCGTATTTCGCCGGAAGCTGCGCATTTACAATAGCCTGCGCCCGTTCATTCAGATCCGGGATAGCGGCTTTGATGGCGGCGTAATCCTTGTTCGGAAGCGCCTCATGCCAGAGCGGCTGGAGGACTTCATGAAAATGCTCAAGTTCGGGAAGGCTGATGGATACCGCCGTCATAACATCTATAAAGGCAATCCTCACTTCATCGAGAGCGGCGGTCATAACCGAGTCGCCGGCGGTCTGAGCAGCCGCTTTGAATTTCACGACGGCATCCGAGAAGGGCTGAATTTTGGCCTCGAAATCGGCTTTAACATCATCATAGAAAGCCGGCAGTTCGGCGTTGGCCAGGGCTCCCGCCGCATTGACCAGTGCCGTCACAGAATCACGAAGCTGCAGATAGTCGCCGCTCATATTGGCCTGCCAGAACATTTTGAATACCTCAAGAAACCGGTCCATCTGGACAATTTCGCGCTCCGGAACAGAGGCTATTGTCTTATCATTTTTGGCACTGTCGCTCTGGCAGCCGAATAGAATCATCATACAGCATAATATTACCGCAATGATTATGCTTGCTTTGGCCTCTCTCTTACTCATAAGTCCTCCTTATTACTAATATAATTATATACTGCTGCAGGTTAATAAGAATATGAAAAAGTGAAAATACAGGCAAGGGATTTGTTGAGTGGCAACAAATCCCCCTGTTTTTAAGTACTAAAGCAGGTAATGCTCCAGCCTGATATTAAAAAGATAGCTGTTTCGATCGGTATCCATGTAATTATCCGTTGATGGTTGTTCCTGTGAATTAAAACCATAAGCCGCATTTATTATCAGTGTGGTCGGAATTGCGATCCGATATTCGAGACCTCCTACCAGTCCAACTTCTTCCTGAGTAATGGATGGGTCTTTAAATTTCGACTGGGTGCCATTGTTATTGCTCCGGACTTCGATTCTCTTGTAATGATAGATAGAGTAATTGCCGGTCAAACTCAATGATGTCCTGGAATTGGCAATATATGTTGCCATGGCGGATATATCGCCTTCGTATCTATCATGATGCTGAATGTCTCTTTCTGTTGACGAGGAATAGGCAATTAAATTATTGGTATTCTTTTCCTTAATATTGCTTTCATATTTCATGTAGGCGGTATAATTTGCCATAGCATCCAGTTGCCAACGATGGCTCAATGGTTTGTGGTATTCAAACATGAATGCAAAGCCGGTTATCCTATTTGATATTCTGTTATCACGGTTTGAGTCGATTTTGGATTTGATAAATGCAACTGTGTCCACCAGGGGTTCAAAATAGGATTCCGTGTGCGTGGTCAGGCTATATTGATTGAGCTTGGTAGTAGAATAACTCTTTTGGTAATAATATGAATATGTCGGCCCGATACGAAAACGATAGCCGAATTTCCTTGAATTCCTCGGGAAATAATCCCAGACATCCTGCATTATGACCTGTCCCGATGGATTCAAGTTTCCTATAAGATTATGGGTTTGCAGATATTCGGTAATAGCCATCAGGGCTTCTATCCTGCGGATGCGGCTGTCGATAACATGTTTTTGGCTGTACTGGTATATAATTTCGGTGAGCTGCATCATTTGGTCATAATCGGGGATTTTTTCCAGATAACCGTTCTTTTTCAATTCATCGATCATGTACAATGCGGTCGAAGCAAAGTAACCTTCATAAAGACGCCCCCATCCGGGCAAAAACTCCAGGTTGATTTCAATCCTTTTTACCTCATCCGATGTTTCCCTGTCGGAATTTGTGATATATTCATAATACTCGCCGATCTGATCCTCACGCCTGTATGAATAATCGGAAATCTTATTTTCGGGTGCTTTGCCGTAATAACCGTCAAGACCGACCCGGCCGGACAGGAAAAGATCCTCGAGCATATATGCCCCCGCATCGATTGTATTCTCCGTAAATAAATCAAATTCATAACTGCTTGATTCCCATTCATCTTTCACCCAAAAGACGCTATCATCACCGGTCCTGCTTTTGGCATCATTATCCCGATTTCTGAATCCAAATGAAAGACCGCCATGATATTCATAAAATTTGGGGATTGTCTCATATTTTCTAACAAGCGTTCCGCCGATATCAATATTCTGCCCATCATCACTACTATTGCTGTATCTCTCCATATCCGGTTCGATCATATCCATGTCAGTATCGGAGCCATTGTTGCCAATGGCGCCGTCCAGTTTGATTTCGAGGTCGGTGAATTTTTGAGGTATGAAACTCTCCACCCTGAATTGCGGTTGATCGGCATTGACTGCGATCGCCGCGGATATTAGAATGACAAATAAAATAAAAGAAAGAATCCCTTTGCGGCACATAATGCCCTCCCACGTTTATTTTATGTAAAAATAGGTC
>JBFMFJ010000076.1:0-11391 GCA_040752235.1 Candidatus Zixiibacteriota bacterium
GGCTTTGATTGATGCTATCTACAGCAAGGATGAGCGGACACCGGTCAGCACGGCGGCAAAAATGCGGTTTGTTCATGCCTCTCCCGATGCACCGACTATTGACATCAAACTGAATGCCGGTACCGGAACGACTCTATTCTCAGGGGCTTCCTTCAAGGATATTACGAGTTATGTCCAGCAGACCGGCGGTTCATTCTCGTTCGTGGTAACCGCAACAGGCGATACTAATGAGATTATAGCCTATCAGGCGGTAACCCTGTCGAACAACAATGCTTATTCAATCGTGGCATACGGAACCCTGGATACGACCGATGCCTATCCGTTCGGCATCAGGATATACACTGACAATACCACCGGCACCGCCTATGTGGATCTGGTTCCGGCTCCGACGACCTCGCATGTCAGGTTCATTCATACCAGTTATGATGCTCCTGATGTCGATGTCTGGATTGACGGGTCGGTCGAATTCAGCGGTCTGGTTTACGGCAACAGTTCGGGATACGCCACAATTGATAAGGGTACCAGGAACCTGCAGGTGACACCAACTGGTTTGACGGTACCTATTGTTATAGACCAGAATCTTTATTTTGCCAGGAACACCTATTACACGGCGATAGCCTTTGATCAGTTTGCCCTGATTGATGGCATTCAGGTCATCGATGACAAAACACCCAATGCGACTCAGGCAAAAATGAGATTTGTCAATGCCTCGCCTGATGCTCCGGCCTTTGACATTAAGATATGGGTAGCCTTGGGTCCGGGTGTAATTGAAAATTCCGCATTTAAGGATGTTTCATCTTATATCGCTCTGGATGCCGGTCCATATATTTTCATAATCACCGAAGCCGGTTCGGATACGCCACTCTATACATATCAGATGACCTCGCTGAATGCCGGAAGTACCTACACCATGGTCGCTTACGGCACTGTCGACGGAGGCGATTCATATCCGTTCTCGGTTCGTGTCTTTATCGATGACGGCGCCGGTGACACATATTTCGACCTTGTGGAAGATGTGAAAATGGCCGGCAATTAATGCCGCGAATTAAGTACTTTAACACAGAAACGGCCGATCGAAAGATCGGCCGTTTTCTTTTATCTATTTGAATGCGGAAAGTGCAGGATGATTTCCCGGCTTGGCAGGCTGCTTCACGGCTGCCTTGATCAGCGGCCGCACCTTTCCGGTGGAAGATACAAATTCATACAGATCCATATATCGGACAGCTCAACTCCTTACCTCATAGATTTGATTGAATTCTTCTTTAAGCATGCCATAAATGATACAATCATAAAATTGGCCGCTAAAAGTAGATTCTTTCCTGAGTACCGCTTCTTTGGTGAAACCGAGTTTTTCCTGAAAGATCATCGAGCCGGGATTGCCACTATGGGTGTAAGACTTGAGTCTCCGAAATCCGAGATCATTGAATACATACTTTATTATCAAATGAGCCGCCTCGGTTCCGAAACCGTGGCGCCAGTGGCGTTTATCCAGGGCAATCCCCCAATGACACTTGTGTTCATAGTCGTCGATGTCATAAAGCTCGACAATCCCGATATGTTCCCCCATTTCTTTAAGAATGATACAAAAGGCCATGACATCATCGCGGTTGATTCTTTCCTCAAATGCCTTTTTCGCCTTCTCATACGGTATGGCTCGAAGAGGTC
The DNA here is from genome assembly GCA_040752235.1 of Candidatus Zixiibacteriota bacterium. Taxonomy (GTDB): domain Bacteria; phylum Zixibacteria; class MSB-5A5; order GN15; family PGXB01; genus PGXB01. Next base: position 1,666 of record JBFMFJ010000076.1, read on the forward strand.
TGCTGTCAAGGAATGACTGCTCCAGGTCATGATCCCACCGGTAATGAAAGTCGAAATCATCGACCGATTGCGGTGTAATGAAGATTCTTTTACCGTCCAGAAATCTTACTCTATCCAGATTCTTGTCATTATTCATGTCAGTCACTCCTTATATTTTATGTCCGGCAATGGAACTCCATTCTCGATCCGCCGCCGCATAATCTGAATCGCCCTGCGGATTTCTTCGTTCAATTTCATCAAATCAACCTTGCCCATATAATAAATATATACTACCGTTTCCCTCAATCTAAGGAAAAACGACAGCTCCTCCAGCCAGAATCGATCGAGTTTATTGGCGCGATTATAACCCTGCATGAAGGTCTTAAGAAAACTCTCGGAACAGGGATCATCGGTTCGCCGGCAGGCCGGCAACCGCCAGGTCGATTCCCTGAGAATGGCCGCAATATCATAAATATACCATTTGTACTGACTTTCATCGAAATCAAAGGCAATCAGCCGGCCGTCATTTATGTACATATTTTCATCTTCGAAATCCGAATGAATCAAGCCAAAGGAATCGATATCGGTCGGTAGCGAAGACAGCCTTTCCACCATTTCGAGATGCTTTTCCAGAACAAGCGGCTGATCGGCCAGAACATCCGCCGCGGCAACGAAGCTGTATTCCTCATGCCAGAAGGGACGCCGGATCGATTTGTTGCTCGGTCGATATTGTTTGGCCAGGGCATGCATCAGTCCGGTCATCTCCCCCCAATGGTCGATGAAATTATCGGTCCAGTCGGAAGGCTTCACCGGGCGGCCGGGGGCTTTTTCGAAAGCGACGGCATAAAATTGCATATCTTCGCCCTCGACAATCTCGATTTCGTTGCCCCTGCGCGAGGTAACCACTCCGGCCGCCGGAAAATTATGGGCTATCAGGAAATTAATCCAGTCGATTTCGCCTTTGATCTGGTCGATATTCCGGTGAGAATCATGCAATATCTTGAGAATGTAACCACTTCCATTCACCTCGAATTCGTACACCAGGCTTTCCGAATCGGCAATCAGTCTTAGCCTGTCGGGACTCGTATTGTACCTCGATGCGGCTTCCGCGAGAATCCGGTTATTGAAAGAATCAAGCGCTTTCTTTTCCATATCATCTATCCCGAAATTTCTTATCGTACTTTGCCCGCTGGCGAAAATCCAATTCTATTCTTCTCCATTTTTTTGACTCCTCGATACGCGCTCTCTGGTCCTTGCGAATCGACATATATTTCAGTTCCTTTTGCAGCTTTATATAATTTCTGAGACGTCCCGAGTCAAGCTCGCCGTTTTTAATGGCCTCTCTGACCGCGCACCCCGGTTCGTTCCGGTGGGTGCAATCACCGAAACGGCACCCGGCGGCGATTTCCTCGATATCGCCGAAGGTTTTATCGATTCCCGACTCATCGCCCCAGGCCTGAATTTCGCGCAGACCCGGGGTATCGATAACAATGCCGCCGTCGGGGAGCAAAATCATCTGGCGCGAGGTGGTGGTATGCCGCCCTTTGCCGTCATACTCTCGGACAGCACCGACTTTCAGTTGCTCAGCCCCAAGAAGACGGTTAATCAGGGTGGATTTGCCTACGCCCGATGAGCCAAGAAAAATGGAGGTCCGGCCGGTTTTAATATGCTCCCGCAGAAAATTAAAATCGGTATCATTGGCGGCGCTGACGGCGGACTGGGGCACACCGATTGCCACACTTTCCACCTGCTTTATATATGCCTCGATATCTTCGCACAGGTCGGCTTTATTGAGTATGACGACCGGTGTCGCGCCGCTGTCCCAGGCAATAGACAGATATCGCTCGATCCGGCGGAGATTGAAATCATTGTCGAGACTGCTTACGAGAAAAACAACGTCAATATTGGCCGCCAGCACCTGCTCATCGGTTTTGGCACCGCCAAGCACCGCCGTTCGCGAAAAGACACTGTGTCTCGGCAAAACGGCATGAATGGTAGCTGTTTTCTCCTCGGCACGGACATCGACCGCCACCCAGTCGCCGACCGCCGGGAAATCAGCCCGGCTCATTGAAATATGGCGCATCCGTCCGGAAATCTGCGCCGCCAGTTCTCCGTATTCACTGAATAATGAATACCTTTCCTTCTGTTCCAGGGCCACTCGGGCCGGCACAAGTCCGCTTTTTCTGAATGTATCAAAATGCCCGTCGAATTTTCCATTCCATCCTAATGATGTTAAATTCATTTCAACAATTCCTTATTGTATATCATTTTATGTCTCATCACAGGAATTGCCGACAGAATCTTACTTTTATCTGCAATTACAAAATCCTGTGAAATTGTATTATATTACCTGCCATATTTGCTTCAACTCTGACCAGCATAAAAAGTCCTCCTATTCTATACATTTCATTGGGCGATTCTTATGTTGTGGAAAAAAGAACCGCGGGTGTTGTTCACGCCCGCGGCTTGTGATTTATATATGCCGGTTATTGAATCCGGCCGATATTTCTAACTATCGAGAAATCCCAGGCACGCGGGGCGTGATACTGCTTTTCTTATTTCAGACATAGTCATAGCACGCCTCCTGCTTTAAGAAGTGAATGGTTAACAAGCTCCAGTTGACCTAAATTGCCTCATTTTACGAAAAAGTCAAGGAAAAAGTTGCACCGTTATTGCGGGAACATGGCGCTGATACTCTCGCGATTATGAATTCTTTTGATTGCCTCGCCGAAAAGATGCGCCACCGTAACAACTTCAATCTTGTCGGAAAATGTCTCCGGCTGATTTTCCACGGTATCGGTTATGAATAATTTTTTTATCGGGGATTTATCGATATGCTTTGAAGCCCCTTCGGCCAGGACACCGTGAACAACCGCGGCATAGACGGCGACAGCGCCCTTATCGATCAGCCGCCTGGCGGCATCAACCATGGTCCCGCCGGAGATGGTGAAATCATCCACCAGGATTGCGGTTTTTCCTTTGACATCGCCTATAATCTCCAGCACGGTGGCTTTCTCGTCATGCGCGATCCGCTCTTTATCGGCGATGGCCACAGAGGCCCCCAGGCAGGAGGCATAATTTCGCGCCATGTGAGCGTAGCCGGTATCGGGAGAGACAACAATAATGTTCTCAAGATTTTCCCGTTTTATCCGGTCACAAAGAGCCGGCAGGGCATAAAGGTTATCCACCGGAACCCGGAAAAATCCCTGAATCTGAGGGGCATGGAGATCCATCGTCACAACACGGTCGGCGCCGGCCACTTCGATGGCATCGGCACATACACGGGCCCGTATTGACACCCGCGGTTCGTCTTTTTTATCACCTTTGGCGTAGCTGAAATAAGGAATAACTGCCGTGACCTGATCGGCACTGGCTCTTTTGAAAGCATCGATCCAGAAAAGAAGCTCCATAAAATTGCTGTTGGCGGGAAAAACAGTGGACTGGACAACATAAACCCGACGGCCGCGGACATTTTCGAGAATCCTGACAAAGGTATTGCCTTCCGAGAAGTTAAGAGCCTCGTTTTTGCCCGGTTTAATGCCGAGATAAGCGCAAATCCCGGCTGTCAATTTTCTGCTGCCGGTTCCGGCGAAAACCGCCATTTCATCGGGATTCATAGCGAACCTCCTTTACTGGAAAATCTCTGTCTAGGGCTGATACCCGATTGCAAACGTATAGATAATAGCAGCCAAAAATGACGCCGTCAACGGGAAAACCAAATAAAAAAGGGAATTGCCAATATGGAATATCTGTATATATTATAAATGAATCGCGTATTGGGAGGCATTGTGTTATCAAATTCAAGGATTTTGATCTTCTTCATTTTACCTGTTCTGATAACCGGCATTATGTTAATATCCTGCACCGAAAGAGACATTGATAGAATTTCCGGGGCCGATTCCGACATTGCCTACAACCATGATACCAGAAGAATCAGGGATTTTAGCTATAAGGATGGTATGTGCTTTGACCTGGGAAGGTTGGGCGGTGATAATCTGGATTTCGACACTTTGGCCGGCGATAAAATCCGGGAGATTGCTGTTTATCAAAGGATTGTTACTACAATAATTGACAGTGCCGGAACCCAGTGCAATATGTACGTTAATCCTGATGATACTACTGAATGTGCGAGTACGGAGAATGTCAATAATATTCTGGTAACTGAAGTCCCGGAGGCTGATTATTTTGTGAATCCAAACTCATTCTGGATATTCTTCAAACAACCATACGCGGGGTCCCCCGGCAGTTGTGAGATCGGGGTATGGATGGTGATTGAACGCGGAGACGGCGAGATTGATACTATCGGAAATATTTCCGAGATTCCCTACCACCTGAAATTAATAAATGCGAGATATCCATGGCCGGCTTATGTCACCTGGGACTATATGTGGAGGAATGTGTATGATCTGGGATTCGGTGATGTCCAGCCTGAAGATATCAACGTCAGGATTTATAAAGGCCTTCTCGGGACAGAAGGCAGCATCAACAACAAGGATCATAATGAGGCCGGGGTTCCATATATAACCATATTAAAACTCGATCAATATGATAACCAGACAGGCGCCCCGGTCCCGGATGGGAGATTCGATTACTTTTCAGATTTCTTGTCTCCGGCCAACTCTTTTCTCATATTCCCCATACGTAAGCCGTTCGATTATCATACTGTTGGTGACACTTCATTGACTGAATATGTCCCGGAAATATATAACACGAAACGTGGCTCTGATGAGGTAGTTACAGCATCAAGATATTATCTCGAGGTCAGGCGAAAAGTGCGTCTGGATATTAACACCGTAATGGGTGATATAGACCTGGATGGAACCTATTATGATCCCGTTGATGTCAGAATATTTATGTTTTATTTTTTAATTGGTCTTAGAGCCTTTACCATAGACAAGACATTTCAAATAGCGGCGACAGATGTTGACCGTGACGGGATCCCGCTGACCATGGGTGATTACATATATCTATTGCGAATCATCGATGGTGATACTCTGAATTTTGACGAAGAGCCAGCCGATTTGAACCTTAATATATATTACAGTGGTGATATCATGTACTGTGATAAACCGATTGGCGGCCTGTCTTTAGTCTATGAACATAAAACAGATTACCTGATATCGGACAATATGGCAAATATGGAAATCAAATCATATTATGATGGGCATTATACTCATGTGTTGATATATGGCCTTTCCGAAAGTATTGAACCGAATGTCCCGATAATCGTATGTGAAGATATCCCGATGGATATAAAAGCAGCGGATTACTACGGGCACAACTATATAATAAAAACCGAATGAATTAAATATACTGCAAATTATCAGGGCCGGTGCATTGCGCTCCGGCCCTTTTTTGACCCGAACAGGAGGAGACAATTACAGGCCCGTGATATTTGCATCCTTCGGATATTCGATCCGAAGCGGTATTAGGACTTCTTTCTTTTCACCGGGCGCCAGACCGATTACCCAGGTCGCCATGCCCTTTTCATCGATGGAATTCGGTTCAGGCACGACATCATACAATTTGGCTTTAACCCGCCCATCCTGGCTGACCGGCATCGGTTCCTCGACCGTAATTCGCCTTGGCTTTTTATCATTGTTGGTCAGGGTGATCTTGATGGTCTGGTCATGCCGCCAATTGTCGCCCTTATCTTCCTTTTTCTGCGAGAGAATTTCACGCTCTACTTTTATTTGATTGTCTTTTCCGAAAAACAGCTTGAAGGGCTGTCCCGGCACGATAGGCCCCCGAATTTCGGCACGCCCCAGATAATCGCTGTCGGCAAAAATCGACACTTCGCCCGACATGAGCGGAGCCTCATCCTGGTTTGTTACCGATGCCAGCCGGAAAGCATCCGCGTTATTCCTGGGGCGGCATAACAGACTGAGTGTTCCTTCAAGAGTGTAAGCGGCAATATGAGTTTTAACCGCTTTTTCGTCCGATGGTATGGTCGCCGGGTTTTTTATCCGGAAGGTGGTTTTAAATGCATCGGAGTTTATTACCGCAACGGCCATATCGGCGACAACGGCTACTTCATTATTTTGCATCAATAGGTCAACATTCTGAACGGGCATGCACTTTATAATAGAGGATTCCCCTGATCTCCCGCCGCGGATTTGCAGCCGCTCAATTATGGACAGATACCAGGGCATAAATTCACCCGGACTGGTTCCAACCGCGGGCATAGCCGTCGAGAGAGTCAGATCGACATCATTCCAGTCTTCGCCTGTTCCCTGACTGACTTCGGCATAATAGCCGAGTTCAACCCTATCAGTAGCACTCAGAAGACGGGCATCATAGAGAGGTTTCCAGGTCGCTTCATTAATCATGTAAGTCAGGCTCAAATCAACCGGCCCGGCTTTTTCGAGCGAGAGAGAAATTTCGACGGTGCGACTCCGGTACTGGCGGTCTCTTTGCAGAAGAATCATTTCATCGCGCAACTGCCGTAGACGATTGTCAACATCCTCAAGTTCCATGTTGGCCAACCTGATGGAATCATTGACATCACGCAGCGCCTTCCCGATAAAGACATAAGCCTCTTTCCACTGCGGCACATCGAGACTTAATGTCTGAAGCTGGTCGGCGATATCGCGTCCCGATTCCTCCTTAATCGATTCCAGAAAATCTTTTTGGAAGCTGAAAGATTCTAAGCGATCCGCTACAGACTGTTTCACATTACGATCCAAATCCTTGATGCGTCTTTCCAGAACCGCCGCCTTTTCGTTAGTATCCTCCAGATGCGAGGCAACACTATGATTGAGGCCCAGCAGGGTAACACCATCGACTCCGGCCGCCGAAATACTGAAAGAATTGGCGTCAACGATGATTGGAAGGTTTTCAATTGTCAGGAAGTGCATACCAGCATTGAGATTCAAATTCGCCGTCCGCGTGACCTGCGCCCGATCAGGGAAAACCGTGACTTTGTCAATCGGTGCCTCGATTGCGACCGGATTCGATGCCGCCGCAATGCCGGCAAGAACAAGGAATGTAAAGACAACCGGGAAAAACATTCTGGCTTTCATAATATTATCCTCCAAAATCAGGGTGATTGTGACATCTATCAGACATACAATCCAGCGGGAAAATTCTTCCATATTTTTCAATGCCCGAAAGTCAAAAAAATATGATGCATAAGGGATTGATTCACAGCATGTTTATGCAATAAATGTAGAATCTTTGTCCATTATAAAAAAATAACTCTATATTTTTAAATACTCCGCCGTAACATCTGTGCATTTTATTGGACAGCAGTAGTACTACTAGATACTTACCAGAACTTATTAAATTGAAAAGAGGTTTATATGACTACCAACAAGAGAGGTGCATCTTTTAATACCACGAGCGAAAGCACCCGCTCATATTCCAAATTCACGACCATGCATTTCAACGATGTTTCCGAGCCGGGAGCATATTACAATCATGATACCGGCTGGTTATATCGTGTACCGGAAGATATTCTGGCACCCGGTCACAGCCCGCTGATGAACATAGTCAGCCTTAACGAGAACTTCGTGACCAAGATTTCCGATGATCCATATATCCCTATCGGAAAAGCCCGTCAGATCTGTTCCAATCTCGATTGGGCGGTCAACTTCTGATGTGCGCTGAGGGTTCAGTTTCGAAACTAAATTAAAGAGCTCAATCATTGTGAGATTGAGCTCTTTATAGTCAATTGTTTTTAAGTTCAGGCCAGTTTTTCAACCTCGTTTACCTGCTCGGCAAACAATCTCAGGGTGGCCTTGACTGGTCCCGGGGTGGTCATATCGACACCGCATTTCTTGAGCTGATTGATGGGATAATCGCTGCCGCCCGATGAAAGCAGACCGAGATATTTGTCGATAATTCCCTTTTCCCCCGACAGGAATTTTTCAAGTACCGCCTGCGATGCACAGTATGAGGTGGCGTACTGGTAAACATAATAGGCACGGTAAAAATGGGGAATCCGTGACCACTTGTATTTGGCATATTGATCCAGAGTCAAACCCGGGCCATAGTACTTCCGCGTCAATTCTTCCCACATTTCATTCATCAGATCGGGCGAAAGCGCTTCGCCCTTTTCGACCATTTCATGTATCTTAAGTTCGAAATGCGCATAAAGAACCTGGTGGAAAAAAGTGCCGACGGTATTATCGATATGGCGATTCAGCAGGAACAATCTCTGTTTCACGTCCGACACTTTGTTAAGAAGGAATTTCAGCAGGAGCCCCTCGTTGAGGGTGGAGGCGACTTCGGCTACAAAGATCGAATATTGTGCTTTCGGATACGGCTGGGTCTTATTGGACATATAGCTGTGGAGGCAGTGGCCCATTTCATGCGCCAGGGTGAACATATTATCGACGGTGTCGTTGTAGTTCATCATGACGAAAGGATGCGCCGAGTAATTGCCCCAGCTGAAAGCGCCGCTGCTCTTGCCTTCGGTCTCGAAAACGTCAATCCAGCGTCCGCTGAAGCCTGTTTTCATGATATCGACATATTTTTCGCCAAGCGGCTTTACCGCCTCCAGGACCTGCGAAACGGCATCAATATATTTCACCTGATAGTTTTGATCCGGGAACAACGGGCAATAAACATCATAAGGATAAATCTTATCCAGCTTCAGGATCTTTTTGCGTAAATGCATCCACTTGTGCAGCGCGGCCAGATCCGCCTCGGTGTTTTCAATCAAGGCATGATAGACGGCCACGGGAATATTGAAGGCGTCCAGTGCGGCATGGAGACAGCTTTCGTGGCGTCTCGCCCGCGCGTAAAAAATGTCTTTGTTTACCGACGAGGACAGGGTGGCGCCGATGGTGTTGATATGTTTTTCATAAACAGAAATGAATCCGTTATTGGCAGCCCGGCGGACTTCCTGAAGCGGCGATTCCATAAATTTGGCGTACCGTTGTTTGGTAAGCTGAATCTCTTCGCCGTTCTCATCTTTTATCACAGGATATGCCATATCGGCGTCATCCAGCATTGAAAAGGCATTATCCGGCCCGCGCGCAATTATCTGCGCCTGGGCCAAAAGCTCTTCAACCTCGGCCGAGCGAATATGTTTGCGGGAGCGGATGAGTTCCTTTAAATAAAAGTCATAGACATCAGTCCGGGGAAACTCTTCGGACAATGCCAGGAGATTTTTGTCATCGATAGCGAGTAATTCCGGTTCGACAAAGGAAAAGGCGGCGGAGGCCTGCGAGGAAAGCATGGCAGCCCGTTCGGTCATGGCCTGATATTTGGAAACGCGGTTATCCAGATCCTGGTTAAGTTTGGCATATTGATAGAGATTGAAGCATATCAATCCGAGCGCCGACTTGGTCTCAAGGCATTCATAAAGAAGTGCCGCCGAACCGGCCAGCTTCCCCTGAAATCCCCCGGCCTTATCGATAAGAAGCCGGGCCTTTTTATAATCGGTTTCCCAGTCGCCTTCGGTTTTGTAAATATCATTCAGATTCCATTTATGTTTTTCCTCGATATCTTCTCTTTGAGGAATGGCAGACATACTTTTTTTAACCTCGGATGACATAAAAGAGATTCCTTTCCTGTTTATTCAATATTTTTGAATATGTGAAATAATAGGACAAATTTCAAGAGCAACGGCTTAAAAACCATATTATCAATGGAAATAGGCCGGATTATCCCATTTTTGGACCATCTGGAACGCCGTTTATGAATTGTGTACCAAATAGTACACTATGATATTGATTAATCCCAGATATTACATTGTCCCGCAATGGAATAGATCATTTGAACATCCGATCAATATTGGCA
>JBFMFJ010000077.1:0-11385 GCA_040752235.1 Candidatus Zixiibacteriota bacterium
GGTTTCAATGTTACCTTCTTTACCCAGTTTATTCTCGGAGCGAAAGGGATGCCGCGAAGATATTACAATTATCTCGATCAATATCAGCCGCTTCATGCCTTTTCATCGGTCGGCTCCTGGATTATGGCGGTCGGGTTTATCATTATGGCCGTTTACCTGTTCCATTCCCTGTTGAAGGGCAAACCGGCGGGCAATAATCCCTGGGGCGCGTTGACCTTCGAATGGGAGTCTACCTCTCCCCCGCCGACGGAGAATTTCGATAAACAACCGGTAATGATGCGCGGCCCTTATGATTTTGATAAGATTGTTCCGGAAAGGACATTCCCATAAATGAGCGAACAGCACAACCATCATCCGGCTCACCTGGCCCATCATTTCAGCGAGGTCGAACAGCAGCGCGAATCGGCCAAGATGGGTATGTGGATATTCCTGCTGACCGAAATACTCCTGTTCGGAGGGTTGTTCGTTACATACACGGTGTACCGCGCCTGGAATCCCGACATGTTCTACAACGCTCACAAATTTCTGAATGTAACGCTCGGCACCGTAAACACCTTCGCGCTGATATCGAGTTCATTGACCATGGCCCTTGCCATCCGTTTCATCCAGGTCGGAGATCGCAGGAAAACCATCATTTTCCTGATGGCGACTCTGGCACTGGCCGCCGTTTTTCTCGTAATTAAATATTTCGAATACAGCCATAAATTCCATCTGGGGCAACTGCCGGGCAAGTACTACACCTTCACCGGTGTCGCCGGAAACAATCCGCACATATTTTTCGGTATCTATTTTGCCATGACCGGCCTGCACGGGATACACGTTCTTGCCGGGATGGGCGCCATAAGCTGGATGCTGTTCCGGACCATTCGAAATGACTTTTCGGCGGAATATTATACCCCGATGGAAATGACCGGCCTGTACTGGCATCTGGTTGATCTGATCTGGATTTATCTTTTTCCTCTTCTCTATTTGATTGGCTGAGGTTTTTGGTATGAGTGATAGCAGGCATAATGAGCATATCCTTCCGATAAAGACTTACGTGGCGGTTGCCGCAGGGCTGTTTATATTGACTGCCGTTACCGTGGGCGTCTCGTTCATCCATCTCGGCGGATGGAACGCCGTTGTTGCCTTTGGCGTAGCCACCATCAAAGGACTGCTGGTGGCCATGTTTTTCATGCACCTTTTATATGACAGGAAAATTTATCTCATTATTTTCGCGACGGCGCTTCTATTTCTCGGTGTGTTTATCGCCCTGACCATGTTCGATATTCTCCTGCGCGGCCCCATTAATCCGGACACATCATCACCTATTAAGAATGAGGCGGTCATATACGAAAAAAATACCACTGATTCTTTACAAATGGAGGTTATTGAAGACAATGCCGCGGTATCCACTCAATCCGGGCACTGAACATAGAGTCCGCGGTTATTTTTATATTGACTCGACAAATTTCGGGGCGTTAAATAAATAAAAAATTCCCGGGAAAACCGATGCTTGAAAAGATTAAAAATTTCAAAAGATTTTCCTTCATCGCCACTGCCGCCACCTATTTTCTTATTTTCGTCGGTGGGCTGGTACGCGTATCGGGAGCCGGGTTGGGATGTCCCGATTGGCCGAAATGCTTCGGGCGCTGGATTCCCCCGACTAATGCCGGGCAGCTCCCGCCGGATATGGATCCCTCGATGTTCAATTTTACACTGGCCTGGATAGAATATATCAATCGCCTGGTCGGCGTTACCATCGGATTTCTTATTGTAATCGTCGCTTTCCTGGCCATTAAGAATTTCAGGAATTATCCCAGAATAATTATTCCGTCGATACTGGCCGCTTTACTGGTCGCCTTTCAGGGATGGCAGGGCAGCCGGGTGGTGGCCTCGGAATTGGAACCGATAATAGTCACAACGCACATGGTTATCGCTTTCATAATTGTCAGCCTGCTGCTTTATGTTTCACTGCAGGCGCACCGCCTCGCCGGATCTGATGCCGAAAAAAACACCAAATACCCGGCCGGGATGAAATTATGGATCGGTCTGTTGTGGGTTATGGTCATAATACAGGTTATGATGGGAACCCAGGTGCGGTCGGCGATCGAAATAAACGCCAGACAATTCCCGCAGTTGACAGCCTCCGACTGGCTCGACAAAGTCGGGATGGTCAGCCATACTCATTCCATTCTTGGTGTGATGGTAATATTCCTGGCGTTTTTTGTCGTTTTCAAGTTACTCGCCGGGGGCGGCCGGCCGTCATTGCTGGTGAGGCAAAGCAGCATCAGTATCATCATCCTGATATGCATCCAGTTGCTGCTTGGTATCGTGCTTTATATCGGCGCCATTCCGCCGGTAATGCAGGTATTGCACCTCTGGATAGCAAGTCTGATTACCGGGCTATGCCTTATCTTATATACGGCCATGAAAAAAGAACAGGAGAATTAAATGAGCACAGAAAGAAGTCTGCCGAAACTCATTATTTTGATAATCGCCGCCTTGATTATCCTGACTATCATGGCCTTGCTGGTGATAAACCAGGCCGATCACTCCCGCTCGGAATTGCCTGTCCTGGGAATAATCCCCGACTTTGAATTCACCGAGCGAAATGGAGTCCCATTCGGATCGGCAAACATGATGGGAAAGATAAATGTCGTCGATTTCATGTTTTCAAATTGCCAAACCAAGTGCCCGATTATGGTTGTCAATATGGGCGAATTGTACGAATACTATAAGGGTATCGAAAGGGTCCAGATCGTGTCAATTTCAGTTGATCCCGCCCGGGACACACTGGCGACATTGAAAGCTTATGCTGATGAACACGGGGTAACCGACGACCGCTGGGTGTTCTTGCGGGCTCCGGTGGAGGAAGTTGTCAATATCAGCGAGAACGGCTTCAAATTGGCTGCAGAGGGGCTTCCGATGGGCCATACGACCAAATTCATACTCGTGGATCATCTGGGACAAATACGCGGATATTATGACGGTATGGATGAAACCAGCGTCGACAAAATAAAGACTGATATCAGCAAACTTCTGCAGGAGATGCCGTGACCGCCGCCTCTCTGCCCACTCTGAACGCCATCCTTAACGCAGTCAGCGCTGTTTTGCTTACCTTCGGTTATATTCAAATCAAGCGCGGAAATCGACTGATTCATAAAAAATTCATGATCAGCGCCGTAATTTCTTCGGCGCTATTCCTGGTTTCATATTTGATATATCACTATCAGGTCGGCTCGGTACCATATCCGTATCATGACTGGACCCGGCCGGTTTATTTTATAATTCTTATTCCGCATGTGATTTTTGCCGGCGTGATGGTACCGTTCATCCTGGCGGCGCTTTATTTCGCTTTTCGATCCCGCTTCGACAAACATCGGATGATCGTCCGCTGGGTCTGGCCGATCTGGATGTTCGTCTCCCTCAGCGGCATTGCAATCTACTTAATGCTGTATCGATTATAGAAAACAGGAATCCAATTATCAATCGTACCGTTCCAGGTGGATATCTCCGGGAGCTTCTTTGGTTTGCTCGTGAAATCCTTCCGACGTCAGCAGCTTGACCATATCATCAATCATATGGGGATTACCGCAGAGAAAAACATGCGTATTCGCGGGTGTCGGATGAAAACCCCATTTGGCGTCAAGCGCCCCGTCGGTCCAGATTTTCTGAACAAAACCGGTATGCCCTTTCCAGGGAACCGCCTCATTGTGAACGTCACTGATAATGGGAATGTATGAAAAATGATCGCTTAATTTATCGAGCGTGGTTAATTGTTCATGATAACCCAGGTCCCAGGAATTCCTGGCCCCGTGAATGACGGCGAATTTGTGGCGAAGTCCTTCATAAACCTCGGTGCGAATCATGCTCATATAGGGTGCCACTCCGGTACCGGTGGCGATCAGGACGACATTGAACTCCGGAGAAACATCGGCCAGCGTAAACATCCCGGAAAAATGCGTCGAGAGCCAGAGCTTGTCCCCTATTTTCAAACTAAAGAGTCTCGGCGTGAATCTTCCCGAACGAACCAGTGCCACGTAAAATTCGAGGTACTCTTTGGCCACCGACGATGAGGCAACCGAATACGCCCGCAAAATAAGCTTATTGGAATCAGGAGGATTTTTTTCCTCATCGGATGACTGACAGCGGGGAGCCGACCCCGGTAACCCGAGAAGACTGTACTGCCCGGCGGTAAAGGCGGGCAGTTCCCATCCATCGGGAACCACCCTCAGCTTTATCAATCCGGGCGCAATTTCGATTCTCTGGACTACTATGGCATTGGCTTCTTTTGTTATCATCTTGGTCGGCTCCCAGCTTATCAATAAATCTTATTATCGTTTTCAGTTTAATATATCACTCTGCAGGATGCGTGGCGAGATACTCGGCGACACCCTCGGCCGTAGCTTTCATACCGTCGTCGCCCTTTTTCCAATTGGCCGGACAAACCTCACCGTGTTCTTCGCAGAACTGAAGGGCATCCAGGACGCGCAGCGCTTCGTCAATACTGCGCCCGAGCGGCAGATCGTTGATGACGGCGTGACGAATGATGCCCTTTCGGTCGATCAGGAAAAGCCCCCGAAGAGCCACCGAATCCTCGAACAAAATACCGTAATCACGGGAAATCTTCTTGGTAATATCTGAGACCAGCGGAAATTGAATATTCCCGATTCCACCCTCTTCAACCGGTTTCTGCTTCCAGGCCCAGTGTGAGTACTCCGAATCGACCGAAACCCCGATCACATCGCAGTTCCTGTTTTTAAATTCCTTTAGTCTGGCGTTGAAAGCGATAATTTCCGAGGGACAGACAAAAGTAAAATCGAGCGGATAGAAGAACAGGATTACATATCTGTTGCGAAATGATGACAGCTTCAGATCCTCGAAAGAATTATTGGCCATAACAGCTTTGGCCGTGAAATCAGGCGCTGGTTTTGTAACCAGGAATAACATTATTATCTCTCCTTTACTTATTTATTTTCACAGTCTTAATAAAAACCCGCTTCCCCGGTCAGGGACTACTATTTCCCAATTACTGCGCGGCCGCTTCGGCGGCTGCCGCCGGCGGGCGGGCGCCAAGCTCCCGATCGACCAGGAACAGGGCCGCCGGGTTGCCCGAGACCATGGTCAATTGATCAATGATGTTCTGGGCATTCGACTCTTCCTCGACCTGCTCATCGACAAACCATTGCAGGAAACTATGCGAGGCATAATCATTTTCTTGATGAGCCAGTTTTACCAGGTTATTTATACGGCCGGTGATCATCTGCTCATGCTCAAGGCCCGCTTTGAAAATATCAAGCGGCGCTTTCCATGCTCCTTTGGGGCCTTCAATGGCAGTCAGTTTTACCGAGCCGTTGCGCTCGAGAATATGGTCATAAAATTTCATGGCGTGAATCATTTCTTCATCAGCCTGGATTCTCATCCATTTCGACATGCCGGCAAATCCCTTTTCATCGAGCCACGCCGACATTGAGAGATACAGATAAAATGAAAACATCTCCGCGTTGATTTGTTCATTGAACGCCTTTTCGATCTTCTTGCTTATCATTGTCTAATTCCTTTCTACTTAAGATGTACAAATTACTGCACTAGTTCTCAACCAGGATATCATCATCATAGGCGATTTCAAAGCGCAGCTTATGCTTGGCTTCTTCCTGCGCCAGCCCGAGGAAAAGCTGCTTCACACTCGGATCATCAATCATCCCGGCCAAATCCGTATACAATCTATATGATGCTTTTTCATTATTCATGGCAACAATCAGGGTCTGCTGGTAGTCAAATTTGCTGTCAGGATCGATATCCGGCATCGTCTCGGCAATTTTCAAATCCATTATTTTCTGGTTGACCGGTGATAAATCCAGCTTTCCGCCCTTTACCTGCTGCAATTTAGCCTTGTGACTTTTCTCTTCAAGGGCAAACTGCTCGAATATTTCCCTCATATTTTTCTTTTCCATCCTGGCGGCCAGGTCGGTATAAAAATCCGCGGCATCCTGTTCCTTCTCAATGGCAAAATCAAGAACCTTGTCGATCGAGTTTAGCTTCACTTTTTAGTCCTCCGTTTAGTTTTAATTTTCTCGAAAGTTTTACTTGATACGGCCCTAACCGCCAAGTGCAAGTCCGACTTTCCAATAATTTTTTACAAAACTACACTTTTTCTATTTCTGCCCCCGCAAAGCTGGAGGTCTTAATCTCCTTCACTCTCCGCGGGATCAATTGTCATGGCATGAACATCCAGTATTTTTTCAAGTTTTTCCTTGTCCATGATGTTCTTTGAAATAACCAGGTCGCGAATCAATGCATCCTTTGCAAGCGCCTCCTTGGCCAGTTCCGCCGCCTTCTGGTACCCGATATGCGGATTCAAAGCGGTCGCAAGAGCGGCGCTCTTCTCGGCAAATAAGCGGCACTGCTTTTCATTGGCGGTTATACCGGTGACACAGCGATCTACAAAGCTGTTGACACCTCCTGAAAGAATCTGGATTTCCAGAAGAAGATTATAGGCGACGACCGGCATCATAACATTCAATTCGAATTGCCCCGCCTGCCCGGCCGTGACCAGAGTCGTATCGCAGCCCAAGGCCTGGAAACAGACCATATCAAGCATCTCGGCCAGAACCGGATTCACCTTGCCGGGCATAATCGATGATCCCGGCTGAACCGGCGGAAGTTGTATTTCCGCCAGACCGGTTCTTGGGCCGGAACTCAGCAATCGTAAATCATCGGCGATCTTGCGAAGACTCGTCACCACCACCCGAAGGGCCCCGGCCACCTCCACCACAGCGTCAAGATTCTGCATCGCCTCAAACATATTTTCCGGCTCACGGAAATTATAACCGGTTATTTCATTAATTGCCTTGAGAGCATTCCTGCGATAATTCGGATCGGTATTGATGCCAGTTCCAACGGCCGTCCCGCCGATACATAGCTCGAGAAGAGCTTCGGAGGCTTTCTCGACCCGCTTTCGCCCCTTGCGTATCATGGCGGCGTAACCGCCGAACTCCTGACCGAGCCGCATCGGCACGGCATCCTGAAGGTGCGTTCTTCCCGACTTGACTATCCCGTCAAACTCGACCGCCTTTTCCTGAAGCGCCTCCTCCAGCTTTTTCAGCGACGAAAGCAGGCTTTGGTGAATCTCGGAATAAGCGGAAATATGAATGGCGACATGAATCGTATCATTGGTGGACTGGCTCATATTGGCATGATCATTTGGATGGACTTTGCTGTAATCGCCTCTTTTTCCGCCAAGTAGTTCCGAGGCCCGGGCGGCAAGAATTTCGTTGATATTCATATTCTGCGAGGTCCCGGCCCCGGCCTGGAAAACATCTACGACAAAATGCTCATCGAATTTCCCGGCCATCACTTCGTCAGCTGCCTTAACAATGGCCTCGCCTATAGTCTTATCGAGATTCCCGGCCGCCATATTGGCTATGGCTGCGGCCTTCTTTATAACAGCCTGGGCCCGGATAAACGCCCGCGGCAGCCGCAGAGAACTCACTTTGAAATTCTCCACCGCGCGCTGTGTCTGTGCCCCGTAATAGGCGTCTTTCGGAACCTTCACCTCACCCAGAGTGTCACGTTCGATTCGGTATTCCATATGATTCATCATCCTGCGGTTGCCTGGTTAATGCAAATGCCTATACTACTTTCTTCAGCGCCTTCATGACATCATCATAATTGGGCTCGGTGGTAGTTTCCTCGACATATTGTATATATGCCACCTTGCCTTTGGCATCGATGATGAACACGGTTCTTGCCAGAAGCCTGAGCTCTTTGATCAGGACTCCGAAATTTTCGCCGAAGGAGGCATCTCGATAGTCGGACAGCATCTTCACTTTATCCACTCCTGCCGCACCGCACCAGCGTTTTTGCGCGAAGGGAAGATCCATGCTGATTCCAAGAATAGCGACCTTATCGCCAAGCTTGGCCGCCTCCAGGTTGAACCGCCGGGTTTCCAGATCGCAAACCGGCGTATCAATTGACGGTACCGACACGATGACGACCGTTTTCCCCTTGAATGAGGACAGCTTGACCGGTCCGAGATTTTCATCAAGAACCGTAAATTCCGGGGCAACATCGCCGACCTTGACTTCATGGCCGACCAGGGTGAGAGGATTGCCCTTCATCTTTATAACATTTTTTCTTTCACTCATTTTATCTTCCTTTTTCAGATTGGTTTATGCGTACGGGTACATCTCTGCCTTAATTTTCTGCAAATTATCGAGAATTCTGCTATGCTTCATTTCATCTTCCAACAGGTAATTAAGAAGATATTCCTGAATCAGCATTTTTTTTCCCTTAAGGGCCGTGAGTGCTTCCTGGGCCAGCGCCACGGTTCGCTCTTCCAGCATCATATGATCCTCTATCATTTCCCAAACTTCGCCCAGTTCATCCGGACTCAGGGCAATCGCCTTGCCTTCCAGGCTTTCAGCAATCATCTTCTGGACATGATAATGAAATTGGGAGTCCCTTTGAATCAACTCCATAACGAGCTTGACAATCGGATTTCTTGTTTTTTCAATTATTGCCCCGGTCGATACAACCGACGCATTCTCCATTTTCTGCCAGCGTTTCATTGTATCAATTATTTTTTCCTGAATTTCCTTCGTGCTCATCAGCCTGCCTCCGGATATTAAAGATATTGTACTATAAGGTATATTATAAAATAGTAAAATCCAGTTTTCTCATAATCTCCTGAATTCACAAGTTTTTTTAATGACAGCTTTTCCAATCGGCGCTTAATCGGGCATGTCTATCAAACCGCCCTGTTTGGAGCGGCAATCCGGACAGATGCCCAGGAACTCCAGACTGTGTCCGATAATCTCGAATGCGCTTTCAGATAAAATATTGTTGTCGTATTCCAATCTCGGTAAACCCATAACATCAACAATACGGTTGCAATCGACACAACGCAGGTGATAATGGTCAGATAAATCCGCATCATAGCGACTCTGACCGGCACCAAAATCGAGCTTTTGAATAAGACCCGCTTTGGTCAAAATATCGAGATTTCGATAAACGGTCCCCAGACTTATCCGGGGAAGGCGCTTTCGGACTGTCCGATAAAGCTCATCGGCGGTCGGGTGCGACTTGGTACTCCGGAGTTCATCCAGAATTACCCGTCGCTGGTCTGTCATTCTTTGTATATTATCTACTTTCATAAAACAACTCATTAGTAATAATTACTATTACCATTAGTTCTTTGTTTTTGTTCCCGTCTGCTTGCATTTTTATGGTTCTCAAGGGTGTATATATTTATGAATATTTTTGTTAACCGACTGAACTACAATGCCTTATAGTCAATCCATTTTTTCGGATGTCCTGGCAATGCTTTTTTTGAAGTCACCTGTTTAGGGCGACTATTCATAATCATTACGATTTTATGGTGGGATAGTTGAAAAATAAATAAAAAATCATAAATAAACGGCGGATCATAAAAAGCCTCTCGATCCGCCGTTAAGACCAAATATCAATTATTTACCATCAGAGCGGGGCGATTTGTCGACCATTCCATTATCATACATACCCTCAAGGGCAATAGCTTTCCCGTCCTGATCCCTTATCACTTTGAGACGGAAATACTCTATATCCCCGGCAGTAAAAACATCTTCCGCCATTGGTATCAAAATCATCTTTGAACGCCCCTCTCGCTGATAATAAAGAGTTCCCTCTTCATAAGTAATAGTCCTCGGTCCATAGATCCCGACACAGCTTTTTAACTTTTCCGGCTCCGTTGTTACGGGATGGAGTTTCGCATTCAGACCGTCAATACCCCACTGCAGAGCAAAGGCCTTTCCTTCATCGGTTGTCTTATCTTTGAGTCTTTTCAGAGCCTCCAGATAGGCAACATCCATTGCCTGGTCGGCCGGTACTTCTATATGCGGTTTCACCCCGACCCCTTCCCAGTTGGTTCCTGTTATTGGATTGATGGCTCTCCCGTACGGAATAGATGCCCCAATCGATAAATTTGCGAAAATATGGGATTCCGTCGGATGGGCGCCTCCTCCGGTGGTTTCGCCGATAATTGTGGCCCGCCCGAGATTTTTCAGATTGTATGAAAATTCTTCGGCTCCCGAAAAAGTATAATTGCTGGTCAGGACATAAAGATCAACATTGGACATTCGCGGCCCCTCGACATACGATTGCGTCCAGAATTGCTGGATGGAATCCAATTGCCGAATATAGAAACTATTTAAGTGCACCGGTTGATCGAAAAAATAACTTGTTATAAGTTGAATCATCGATGGTTCACCGCCGCCGTTATCACGAAGATCGATTATTAGCGCATCAACGTAGGCCAGGAAATTCAACGCCGCAATGGCTGTCGACCCGGCATTCCCGGCGTCTCTAAAGCTGTTAAATTTCAAATATCCGACATTGCCGCTAAGCCGCTCAGCCTTTATAAAATCGAAATTCTCGTACCTGCTAATCTTAAGCAATTCCTCCCTGGCCGGACAGGTCAGGCTGTCCCCTGAAAATCTGGCAATATATTCCGGTGAGGCAGCACGTAGCCAAAGATGTTTATCATTGCTTATCTCCTGCAAATCTGCAGTAAGCATTTCGGCAAATTCATCAAGCATCTTCTTGTCATCATACGCCTTTTCTTTGTACCTTTTGCGAAGATGTTTTTCCATTTTCGCGGCGACATCGGGAAATACATATATCCTGTTCATGGCTGCGCAAACGCTGTCAATTATTTCAGCCTGTTCTGCCGAGGTAATTTCTTTATCCTCCGGCATCATTGATTGAGCTTTTACGATATTACCTGTCGCGAAGAACAATAAAAGCCCCATCATTAACGTCATCGAGCATCTTATTGCATTACCTTTCGCTGCTTCTCTTTTCATTTTTCTTGCCTTTCGTTTTTATGTTTTGTGGAGATAACATCATGGTAATTGATTCCCGCTCATAACGGGGCGGAATGATATTTTCGCAATTGACGAAACCCAATTTCTTATAGAGTGATATCGCGGGAATCATATTCGGGCTGGTCTCAAGAAATATTCTTTCGGCCCCGGCCTTACGTGCCCGGTCTATTAAAGTGGTCGTCAATTTATTCCCCGCCTGGCGCCCTCTCCATTTCTCGGCGACAGCCATCTTGGCGATTTCATAAGTCGAATCATCATGTTTGATCAGTGCTCCCGTGCCGACCGTTTCATTATCCAGGCGGGCAAAAATCACGGCACCCCCTTTTGAAATAATCTGCCCTTCCGGATCCTCGAGAAGCTTTTTATCGGTCGGTTCGACTTTGTGATACTTTTGCAGCCATTCATAGTTGAGAGACTTGAAATATTTCGCTAATGCCGGCTCGAATTCAATGATTCCGACAGCATCATACTGGCGCTTTTTTATCCGGGCGGCGATTCGATCATATAATTCTCGCTCGCCAAGAACCTGCTCCATGCGATC
>JBFMFJ010000078.1:0-11382 GCA_040752235.1 Candidatus Zixiibacteriota bacterium
CGGTCAGCAGATTTTCAAGGAAGACCATTTTATTATGATCACCGCTTGAGCCCAGATTGAATGTGAAAAGATAGAGCGTCCCTTTATAGCGCGATGAGGCTACCCCGACATTCTTCTTGCTCAATATGGCCAGTTTCCGGACTTTGTTGTCCGTCGAAAGCACATTTCCATAATATGCAGCCGTAAATTGGAAGCCTTTCAACTGGGCCAGTTTGACAAGGTCAATGCCGCTGCCGAGAGCGGTTTTGATTCTCATATGACGTGACAGTACCGGGCAGTCTTTGAATTCCTCGTCATATTTGGGCATCAGTCCGCACATAATAACATTGATGCCTCTCTTAAGCAGTTCTACAATGGCTTCCTGCTGTGACTCCGGCATGAACTCGGCACTGGGCATTATGACAAGGCTGTATTTTTTCAATGCTTCGGGATCAATGGTCTCCCGAATATCATAATCAATCTTGAGACGCATCAGGTCGCGGCATAAGCCACCAATGGAATCATGCAGCAGCGATTCGACATAGGTGAACTGCTGAGGATTGCGCAGGAGATTCATCCACTGATAATAGCGATTTCCGATAATACAGATTTTTGTATCTCGTTCCAGTTCATTCAGTTTTAGATCAAGGATGGCACTGTTAAATAACCTGATAACTTCATAACCGCTGGTAATGGTTCCATCCTCGGCCAAAGGCGCGCCATGCCAGTGATCACGATCCACAAACATATAATGATTGAAACCATTAAATCCGCTCAATAAACCGGCGACCACGTAAAAACGGCGCAATCCGTCGGGATATGAGCCATCCCCCATTTTTTGCTCTTTCTCGGTGGCCGGCTTGCCCGACGTGAATGAAGAGGCCCAGGCAAAACCATATTCTCCGCGTAAATAACGCCCCTTCTGAAGCAGATCGAAATAAGTCCCCTCCGGGAAAACATTGGTCCCGAGAATCGGATCGCGTTCCGGAGAGTACAGATTAAAGGCCGGCATCAGATCACCCGGCCGGAAATAAAGCGAACGGAAAAACAGCGGCTCCACCGTGTAGGATTTGAAAAGATCCTCAAGTACCCCCAGATATGACCTGAGAAGATACTCCCGGAACCGGAACCAGTCAAAAACCTTCGGGAGATCTCTGAGATCAAGATCATTGAAGGCTCTCGGCGGCTCCACGGCTTCAAAAGTCTCATCCTTGCTCTTGTAAACCTGGCGCAGCTTTTTAATATCTTCATAACGCGACGTTAAAAAACCGGGATAATATTTAGCCAGGACATCCGGATTGAAGTCGGCCGAGCCGGGATCCAGATAACGACCGAATGATGTCTCGAAATCTATTTCGACCATGAAAATCGGGCCGCGCGGATAAATATAATTCTTTGTAGCTTCTATAAAGGTCTTGAAATACGATGAAAGGAAATGGTGAAAATGAGGATGCATGTAACTGGGCAGATAACCGCCATCTACTCCAACATCGTTCTTAAGTTTTAATTCCTGGCCTTTGGCATCACGGGCGAATATTTTCAAATCGGAAAATATAAATTTAGGCAGTCCGCCAGTAGGCCACTGGGCCGAAATCCATGGGCCGGGCCGTAAAATCACCTTAAAACCAAATTCTCTGGCAAGTTCAAGAAAGACCAGCAAGTCCTTCCGGGGATCGGAATAACCGGTAAAATCAATGTCTCGTTTGTTATCCTGATGAAGGTTCCAGGGAACCGATGTTGAAATAATCCTGAATCCGGCTTTCTTTATTCTTTCAAAACAAATTGACCAATATCGCTTATCAACGCGGAAATAATGCATTTCCACTGAAAAGGGATAATATACTTCCTTCCCGATGGTGAATTTGTTGTCAGCGACTCCAAGCATATAACACCTTATCCTTCATAGAATTACAAAAATACTGGGCTTTCCCCTGTCACTTCGAATCTTAATGAAAATAGAGAGGTAAGTCAACAAAATTTATTTTTTGAACATATTTTAACATTATTATTTTTTTAACAAGGAAAATGCATATATGTAAGCTATTGTATGTAATTGAGATACAATAACACTAAAAATCACAAAAAGATGACATTATGGACTTTATAATATTTGTATGGTGTAAGTTATTAATTTACAGTGAATTACAAAACAGCAGAAAGAATGATATCGAGCTACTGGTAAGTCATTATCCTACAAATAAATAACCCCCCTTCCATTATGGCAGGGGGGTTAAAATTCCAAAATCGAATCATTATCTAATCAGCATCAGTTTTTTCGTATCAGTGAAGTTGTTGGCTTCAAGCTTGTAGAAATAGATGCCGGAGGCAACTTCGCTGCCGTCGTCACCTCTGGAATCCCAATCAACCGAATAGTAACCGGCGGCGTATTCGCCATCAACCAGAGTGGCAATCTTTTGACCAAGAATGTTAAAGACAGAAATATTGACCTTGGAGAAAGTCGGAACCGCAAAATCAAGTTTGGTTGAAGGGTTGAACGGATTCGGATAATTCTGGCCTAATTCGAAGTTCGTCGGCAAAATCCCGTTTTCCAGCTCATTCACCGGGCTCTGTGATGTATCAACAACTTCCCAGCACAGCGGCTGAGACGGGCCCTCGGCCGCACTGAGGAAGAATGAGTTCATATCTTCCAGCAGCCAATCATACATGCCGGGTGTCGGTGCAACATTGGGAATCTGACAGGTATCAAAACAGAACATTCCGGTGTTTGTGATTTGAACGGTAAAGCTGATATGCAGGGTAGTATCCTCCAGCGGCCATGCCGCCAGTCCTGCGCCGGTCCAGTTAATAGTATCCGGCATAACCGCATTGACACCAAAACCGGTATAATCGTCGAACAGCGGGAAAAATCCTGCCCAGCCATTATATTCGGAGATAAATGCCTGAGTCACGGTCGTGTTTCTGTAATTGATCAGAGATTTGGTTCCGATTGCGATGTAGTTGACATTCATCGGGTTCCCGTCTTTCTCATAAAGAACAAACGGGAGACTGCCACCGGAAGCTTCCATATAATCGTTGAAAGTATGGATTTCTATATTGACAGTATCATTCAAAGCGATTTGTCCGTTAACCAAAGGATTGATTTTGGCCGTAACGGTGGTAACAGCATTCGCGGCGCTGAACGAAAGAACGATACCAGCGACGACAAAAAATAACATCAAATTACGCTTCATGCTTAAACTCCTATGTTGGCAGATTATTTATTTTCCACACCCAAGTATTTATTCAGTTAACCTTTATTCGATTGAAAAGCTTCTTATATATAGACTGTTTAACGACACTAAAGGATTAACCGAATCTTAAAAGACAGTCAAAAACGCTTCCATGCGAAGCACTTTCAAATAAGCGTTATCAAAAATGTCCTTATCTCACCTCCCTCTATTAGCCTCAACAGTTTAGGCATATTTATCCAATATCTGTTTAATCACAGATTATACAATCTGATATGAAATCCGTCAACAAAAAAATCGACCAGCGTCAAAAAATACGCTAATTTAGATAAATCACAGCGGTGGCGGAGGCCCCCCTTTATACAAATAACTTATCAAATAAGTGGCATCCAAAATGTTCAGATTTCCGCTGGCATTGGCATCCCCGCAATAAAGTTCCGGGGCCGGGCCGCCTCTGTATAGGTAATTAATAAGGAAGGTCACGTCCAGAATGTTGATGGATCCGTCAAAATTGGCATCCCCGCGGGAACAAACGGCTACCGTAATCTGCCCGGCAATTTTAACAGGGACATAATTACTTACAACCGAACCGAGTTCCAGAATACGCCCGGACAGAGTAGTATCTGAAATAATCAGAGTTTCAGTGGATCCGGGATCCCCAATATATAAATACAATTTCAAAATAACACCGGTGTCCGGGGGCAAATAATTCGACCCGGGAGTCGTCGTATTCGGCAACATACTATACATAAAGCGCTGCCCGACCGGATCGAAATATATATTTTTGACCTGATCAAAATATTCTGTTCTCAGTCCGCTCACAGAGGCCGAGTCAAACCTGACATACGTTGGATATGCGGGCGGTTGTCCGTTAGGTCTCCTGATCTTGAAAGGAAAAATGATTGAGCTATTGAGATATTTATTGTCCAGATAAACCGGCACCACAATGTTGCTGTTGGGCGGGGTTGAAAGAGAACCGATTCTTATCGTGTCCGCGGTAACCATAACAAGATTCTTTTTCGTCTCGGTAGCGGTTCCATAGGCGTCATCAACCGTCAGTGAAACTGTCTTCAAACCATAATTATTGTAAGTGTGGCTCGGATTTTGATCTTCCGAAGAACCGCCGTCACCAAAATCCCAATTCCATGTGGTCGGTGAATTCGGCGATATATCGGTGAAATCAACGGTCAGCGGTGCCTGGCCCAGTAAAATCGGGCCGGCGCTGAAAGCGGCCGTCGGAAGATATTGCAACGGCTTATAGGCATTCAGTCTTCCCGATCCGAGTTTTCCCTGCAGCCAGAGCGGCTCACTATACATATCATCCGTATTATTCAGAATCAAAGGCATGATTTCATCATAACCGTAATCAGGCATATGTGACTTGATCAAAGCCACGACACCGGCCACATGCGGCGCAGCCATCGAGGTTCCGCTGAGGGAGGCATAGGTCTCAGAGCCGAAATTACAATAAGTATTATAAATATTGGTGCCCGGGGCACAAAGATCGATCCAGGTTCCATAATTTGAATATGTATTTTTTCTATCATCGGAATTTGTCCAGGCGACCGAAATGACCAGCGGATGACCGGCGCCGAAAGGATCTTCCCATGTATCATAATAGTCGGGATTATCGGCGCCATCATTACCGGCAGCGTGAATAACCGGTATTCCGGCACTGTCGGCCCGGCGGAGGGCTTCGGTCATGGCGGTAGAATAGCTCATGCCGAAACTGCAGTTCATCACACAGGCTCCGGCGTCGACGGCATAATCAATAGCGGTGGCGACATTGGCGCTGTTTACATATCCGGTATAACCGCCTTCCGGAGTATAACCGTATCCACCGACCCTCAGGCACATAATTCTGGCACCAGCATTGGGACCCTTACCACCGCCCCAGCCGCCGGCAACACCGGCAACACCGGTGCTGTTATTAGTGACGGCAGCGGCAATGCCGGCCACATGCGTTCCATGTCCGTCATAATCGGACGGCTTATTATCGGGAATACTGCAATCGGCGTCATAGCAGGTGGCCCCGCTAAATCCGGTAAAGAAATCATAACCGATCAAATCATCATAGCCATTGCCGTCATCATCGACCATATTGGAATCATCGACATCAAACACGACCATATCGCCATCAAGGTCTTCACCCGGATTCACCCAAATATTATCCTTAAGATCGACATGATTAAACATCACACCACTGTCGATAATAGCTATTTTGGCTGTGTCTGAGCCCTTTTCCAATTCCCAGGCCAGAGTGTCCTGGATAATTTTGGGACCCCACTGGACGTTAAAACTCGGATCGTTGGGAATCAATCCTCTAACCGGCAACAGATAAACCGGCTCTGCGGTTCTGACATATGGATTCTGCAATAACTTATCAATGACCGACTGAAGGTCTTTCTCCTCAGGGAAAATAATCTCGTAAAATCTGGACAGATTGACATTTCCGACATCGGCTTTTTCGCCATTATGGCCCGGGAACATTCTATTCATCTGATAAACCTCGATATCCTCGAGGGTGTTATCCAGCGTGGGAATGCCGAAGCCGACTCTATCGATTGAAGCTGTCATTTTGTCCGGCATAACATCGGTTTCAAACTGGACTTCGAGCCGGCCGGGCATGACCATGGCGCCGCTGCCGTCTTGATTTTCCATAAACCTGGCCTCAATTACAGAGGCCGCAAGAAAAAATGTGAGGATTACTAATAAGAGGGTAGGGAGGAATTTGACTCTTCTCCTCATGTCTTCTTCTCCGGTTAAAGACCTATATTAACTTTTTTTTTCAACTTTATATCAAATAAATATTATCGATCTTAAAGAGGCCGAATAACATCGACCCTAATTTACATTAACAACCTGTTATCCCGGTTGTTTCTAATATTCTGTTTTTTTTATTATATCGGAAAAATATTAAATCTCTCTAACAAAACAAGCGAGTAAAATGATCCCCTTTTAGTGTCTCTCTTGTGTGGTTCAAAAGTCCCGGGGAGCCGTGGTTGGCGGCTCCCCGGTGTCATTATTGTGCATATTCAGCTATGAAACGTCAAAACCCGGTTCATAGCAAAAAGTCGCATTTTGACGGCCTAGATGCCGTTACACAGGTTACAAGGCGGAGTCGGGCACTTGGGCGCCGGGCCGCTCTTGTACAGGTAACTGATCGTATAGGTCACGTCAAGAATGTTAACCGAGCAGTTACCATTGGCATCGGCCTCGGCCGGACACGGAGGCGGCGGGCCGCTCTTGTAGAGGTAACTGATCGTAAAGGTCACGTCAAGAATGTTGACCGAGCCATTGTTGTTGGAATCACCGGGCTTGTCGCAACAGCACAGCGGTTCGGAACGAGCCGGCCAGCTGAAGATGTCAGGTCTTGCCGAAATCCAGGTACGAGCATCATCAATGGTGGACTGAAGGGCAGCCACGCCGCCATTCTGTTCCACGGCCAGGATTTTGACAAAGACAAGCGTATCGGTTGTCTTCAGATCAAAATTTCCGAAGACTGAAACCATGTTCAGATCCTGATACAGTGAGTCTTCCATTGAAGGATTGGTTGACTCCCAGGTTTCCCAGGAACTGCCCATCGCGGTGATTTTGTCATACAGCTGACTGGGAACAAAATCACCAGTCGGGCCGACCCAATCTTCATTCATGTGTGTCCACCACGGACCAGCCGGGTTTTCAAGACTGTCAACGCCATAAACGACCGGCGAACCTTCATACCACGGCGCCTTAAAGCCGTTATAGAAGGCCATACCGCCGACACGCTGATCGGCGAGGATACAGTCATTGTTCTCAATGCTGTCAGCATCGTATTCGGCACCGTAGCAATACATAAGGTCACGGCTGGTAGTGCCGGTACCCCGATCGAAACCGGAACCGTTCTCGACACCGGAATCCGAAGGAATATCCCAATCGAAGATATCGCCAACGATAACATCGTTAATATCTCCGCCCTTGTTGATATAGAATTTCTCCTTCATGACGATAAATTCGCAGTCCTCGACCGCCTTCGGGGCGAAATATTCGACCTCGACGGCAATAGCCGAATCCTTCGTCAGGAATTTGCCGGTATAGCCATAGCTGTAATCGGCATAGGAGGTGGAATCAACCAGGAGACCCTCGGTAGGACGCATAGCGAACTTGGAGAGCCAGTCGGTATCAAACATGTAATAATTCAGGACGGCACCGTCGGTCGGATTGTAGCGCAATACGAACGGGCTGCCTTCATACAGATAGACACTGATATTGTCATCCTGTCCGGCCACGTTGTCGGTGGTGTCGCAATCAGTGAAGTAGTTCATGTTGACGCCGCCGGTCGGATAATTACCGCCGTCGCCCATGTTACCGGCGTTGTTGATGCTCAGGAGGATGCATTCCGTCCTGATTTCAGCCTTTTCCGGGAACTGAACGGTATCGGCCACTATCAGATAAATCGGGAAGTGGAACAGCGATTTGCCGGCCGCATCGGAATCAATAATAAGTTCACCTTCAACGCCAACACCGTCGGTGGTAATCACGCCACCGGCGTTGAGTGTCATTGAAAGATCATAGTAGTTGGGTGACAGATGCGAAATCGTGAGCGGACCACTGTTGGCCACACTTATCCACCCGGAATAGCCGGGGGTGATGTAGTTGGCCGTGATCGAAGTCACGTGCAGAATGGCATTACCGACGTTTTCCAGCTTGATAACGGTATCAAGAGGAATGCTGGGCTTGGTCCAGGTCGGATCATCAATTGCCGCCGGCGAAATCGAGAGCACCGGGTTGGGAACCGGATTGACGCAAGGAACGCGGAACCACTTCAACGGGTTATACGTCCAGATCGCCTTATCCTGAACACAGCCGCCCGGATGCCTGTCATTCACATAGAAAACATCCAGGTAATAATCGCCGGTGTACTCACCACTCGACGGATCAATCACCGTGGCGTCGGCGAAATCACCGCTGCCCGGAGGCATACCGAATCGTGAAATCGCCGGCCACTGGTCGGCTTCACAAAGAACGGCGCCGGTGGTATCGCAGAACGGACTATATGTATTGGTCAGGTTACGGGAAATATCCCAGTTATATCCGCCGTTGTCGGATACCGAGATATGCAGTTCACCGTTGGCCGTTCCCGAGACAGAGCCGTAGGTGGTGGCATCTTTATGACAGTCGTCATAAACACCGGTCGAATAATCGTTGAACTGAACGAACAGAGCGTAGAACTTGCCCTCGCATTCAGACAACTGCATCTTAACGATGGACATTTCGTTCCAGGCACCGCCATAACACCAGGTTCCTTCATCCGGTGGAGCCCAGCTCGAGAAATCCTTAATGGTACGGATTTCATCGGTGTTTTCATCCCAGTGGAACAGACGGCCGGCAGTCGGCCAGCCCTGGAAGCTGCCGCCATTGACCGGTGACCACGGGAAGGCATCCCAGATAACATGCAGCATATCATCGGTGCCGATTAAGGCCGAAACGTCGCAATGCGCACGCCAGCCGACAACCGATGAATCACTCTTGGTGATGTTCATTTTGCCGCCCCAGGAGGCACCCATATTGAGCGATGTCATGGAGTAAATATCGTTTTCTCTCTGGCTGCCGCGTGTAACCGACTCGCCGTCGCCCGTGACGGCCGGCAGGTTGGCGATCCAGACCAGACAGACCTTGCCGCTGACGCGGGAAGCAGTGACCACTTCACCCAGGTCATCGACAGTGTCAACCATCATCGGAGGATAGGACCAGGCACCCAGAGTATCACTGCCGACTCTGCGGAAATAAGCGATACCGCTGGAACCCTGGGTATTACCCTGCTGAGCAATAAGGTGGGTAACCGTATCACCGTCCCAGACCTGATATTCATGGTTGGGCCAGATGTATTCCGGATCACCGGTATGCTCAAGCGGAGGATAAGCATAAAATGTATCCGGAATGCGGCTCTTGTAAGGTGAGAAGAAGCAGCCGCCCGGGAAAAAGTCATACCAGAGAGTCGATGAGTAGCCGTCGCCCTCATCATGATGGTTACTGATATTGACTTTACCGGTCGTGCCGACATCCAGACCGACATATCCGGAATAGTTTATGCCCTCTCCGAGGCGAGGATGAATATCGCAGCCGCCGCCGGTACCCTGCTGAACGAGTGAGCCGGCATCGGCATCCCAGGCTTCATAGCCGGTACCACGATCCTCACCCAGGACTGCTGTCAAGGACTTCATCCAGGCAAAATGGACCATTTCAGTGCCACGCCAGTCAACCTGACGGTTCATACGGCCGTTTGACTGATAATCATACGTCGTATAACCAATAGTCATACCCGGAGAGGCCGCCTGGACCTCATCAAAACCCAGTGACTGGGCTCCGCCGGGATTATAAACATAATCCAGATCTTTCTCGGCTCCGGCCAGTTTGTATTTCGGAAGCGAGCTAGCCGGTGTCAGCTTTGGACCATGTTCCTTCTTGGACTGGTGCATACCGAAAGCAGTAACGGACAGCAAAGCAAAGATCAACAAGGAGAGGATAAGAATCGTCCAAAGATTCCTTGTCATGTTTTTGCTCCTTTCAAATTTTTTACAAATTCCCAATTGAATCCCTAAATTCCTCAAGGCATTTTTGGATTTTTTGAATCGACCTCGGGATTGAATCCCGAAGAAATATTTTGCAAAAGAACTTTTTCTTAGATCTCACCTCCTCAAAGAACAAAAAATGTTAACGACAAAGACAAATTACATTTATTGTGCAATCAATATCTGTCATTTCGAAATTTTTCAGTTCCGTTCCGGCGGTGCTGAAGTGTAAACAAGATATTGCCCAACAAAGAATTACTAATTCATTTGTTTACAATACATTAAATCACTTAACGAGTTACAGCAAGTGAGGCTATACGGGTAGAACCGTAGCAACAGTCAAATTTGTCTATAATTCCAAAAACCCTTGTAGCAAAGTAATAATAATCAGAAGGGGCCATTCTGTCAAGCTTTAAATTGGGAAAAAACATAATTGATCCACCCATGTAACCGCAAATTGCCCAATAAATTACGGTACACCAGATTCGGGTGAATTAATGATAAAAAACGGCCTTTCCGTTCAGATTATTCAAGAACGCGGGACAACCGCCAAACGGTTGTCCCACACCACATCCCAATGATTTTATTGGCAGCCTTCACAGGGCTCAGGACCGTTTTTATAGAGAAAGTTGGTAAGATAAACAATATCCAGCATATTAATGTAATCATCGCAATTTACATCAGCACTGACAAAATATTCCGGCTCGGGACCATTTTTATACAAGAAATTTATGAGATAGGTTATGTCCAAAACATTCACTTCGCCGTCGCAGTTCGCATCGCCGCACCTGGCAGGATCTGCCGCCAGGGAGCCATCATAAAAGTATATATCCGAGGTGTCCAGCCTTAAGAATTGATGCCAGTCATAACTGAACGAATCAGCGGAACCGGCCATTGAATCGGGCAGGACAGCCCATTCTGTACAGGAATCACCGACCCAGTTCTGACATTGATACCAGGTCGTGTCGGCAATCGAATCCTGAATCGTGCTGATACCTTCCATATTTTCATCATAAAAAATGAAATCTTCCACGCAATTCGCATTGTATAGAATTTCGATTCCCACCGTTCGATCGGTATCCCCGGCCGGAATGCAGAAAATATCGCCAAGCAGCTTTATCAGGGGAGTCCCGGATACCTCCGGATGCCCGAGTCCGGGCGTATGAAGCACCGGATCGCCGTAATCGGCCAAAGCGGTTATGCGAAGCGTTACATTTTCGCCGCCGTCAAGGTATTGAATCCATACCGATTCCCAGTTTTCTATCAAGGTTCCTTCGGTTTTGACATTCCCCACCATCACCTGTATTGTATCAATCAATATCCAGTCATATTCGGCGGCCGTATCCCCCAGGACTTCAGCCGTGACATTGATGGAGTCAATACAACCATCGCCGTCATATTCCAGACAACGCCAGTAGGAGGTGTCGGCAACGGTATCGAGATCAATGCCGAATTCCATAATATCCGGCCTGTCCAGCCGTAATGTCAGCACAAAACCGTAGCAGCTGTCAGAATAGTTGGTATAATAAACCGATATCTCGCTGTTCTTCATGCCTGCATTTCCGGTTGTATCGCCCACATATATTCCAAGATTATAGTATTGGGCCCGGGCCGGTGAGGCGGCGGAAAAAAGGCCGATGGCGGTCAGGAGCAGAAAGGGCAGC
>JBFMFJ010000079.1:0-11323 GCA_040752235.1 Candidatus Zixiibacteriota bacterium
AAATAATAAACGGATTGCCCTCGACATCGATTATTGCAGCCGGCCTTTTTTCACCCGGGATACTTTTACTGTCAATTATCCTTATTCCCAATTCTTTACACCAACCAATTAAAAAATCAGAATCATGAAATTTAGTGTCGTTTAGCAACTCCGGATATTTTTCAGAAAATTCCAGTGATATTTTATTGGCCAGCATAATGGCTCTTTTGAGTGGATATTTCTTCATTGGGTGAATTCACCTCCCCTCATCTAGTGAGATTTGAAGTAAACATTCCTCATAGAGTTCTTTGAAGGCGAGACGATCAGAGCTTGTTGGAGTGCTGATTCCTATTTCATAGAAAAACATTCTCTCACGGAGTTTGTAAGCCTTTTCAGATATTCCAAAGAGAAAGAATAATGACCATCCGCAATTTTGGCTTATTTTGTTAATTTCGTATGACGATGGCAAAAATCCTTCACTAATTCTTTGTATATCTTTTGCGGGGATTTTGGACTCTTTGCCAAAAGCATTAACAGCCTCTTCCCATGACAATTTTTTTGTCTTTTTTAGGTGTTTTATCCAGTTGAGAATTATCAAGGATGGACGTGAGACCATAGCCTGACCGTCGACTCCGGAGCCGTAGCGCTCATCCCAAAACTCAATTCTTTGATTATAAGTCATTGGGGGATCACTCCTTTCCGTCCAAATTAATGTCGACCGTCCATGGTTCTAATAAAATGCACAAAGGCCTTGACTATTATCTCCCTTTGCGCATGATTCCTTTTACTTAGTTCACTAATTAAATCCTTAAAGTATTTTTCTCTGATAATTTCTTCAATTGGCTTGTTCCCTTCTATTAAAGATGTTGATTTGTTGTCTTCAAAAATCATAGATAATTCAATATTGTAATTGTATAGCAAGTTTATAAGTCTGATTGACTTTGCGGAGACGCTGTTGGCTTCATAATAAAGAAGGGAAGATGGTTTTAATCCCAAGCCAATTTTATCGCAGATCTTCTGCAGAGAATACCCCTGTCTACTTCGGCTGTCTTTCAACAAAAAGCGAATACGCTTGCTATAAATTTCAATTTGTTCCATTATTTCTTTTTTATCGTGTTTCATATCGGACTCCAAGACCAATAAAGTAATAATGACAGTCGGCCTACTGAAAGTAGCATTTTAATAGTTAGACCATCTAAAAATAAATTAAGCCATGTTGTTTATCTTGTCAACGATAAAATCGATGAAAATGTTATAGATAGTCTTTTTTTTATTCAGCAGACCGTATAATATCTGTAATAATTAATGTAACCGATTGCAGAACAGATCGGTGTAAATTAAAATTAAATTTCTGGTATATGGAAAAGCCCTATATGTATGGAATATATTTCTTTATTCAATTTATGGAGAGTAAAGCGATTTTTCGAATCTTCAATAGCAAAAAAATGTCGTAACTGGAATTTTTATAAGAGGCCTTTTACCAACAATATTAGCCTGTTGGAGCATAATCATTATATTCAGTTCTTAAAATTTTCAGCAGATTGGAGAGTTCAGTAGTCAGTGATTCTTTCGATACAGCCTCGACATTCAGCCTGATTACCGGCTCGGTATTGGAGGAGCGTATATTAAACCAGAAATCGCCCATATCGATGCTTAAACCGTCAAGCCGATCCTGTTGCCCCGAAGCATATTTTTCCGACACAAGTTCAATTTTCTCCCTGACCGAATTAATGTGAAGACTGATTTCCCCTGAGCGAAAATACCGGTCAAAGGATTTGATTATAGTCCCGAGGGATTTCCGGTTGCGGCTTATGATTTCAAGGCAAACAAGAAAAGTAATCATGGCCGAATCAGCAAACCAGTTGTTCCTGTAATAATAATAGCCCGATGGTTCGCCGCCGAAAACGGCGTTGTGTTTTTTCATCATCGGCCTTATCAGCGACGGGCCGACTCTTGTCCTGATGGCCCGCCCCCCCTTGTTTTCGATCAGTTCCGGAATGGCCCGGGAGCATATCAGGCTGTAAAGAATATTCTCGCCGGGATATTTGCCCAGGAAATATTCAGCAATCAGAGCGGTCAGCATATCGCCGCTTATTTTCTTCCCCTCGCAATCGTAAATCGAAATTCGACCGGCCGCCGGGTCAAAAGCGGCTCCCAGGTCAGCCTTCTTTTCGATTATTATCCTTCCAAGCTCGGTGCCGCCGGTCGCGGCGCTCTCCGGAATCTTATATTTCGACAATTCGGTGTTTATTATTTCAGAATCGATTTTAACCGGCAATTGGTTTAATATGGCCGATACGATATCTCCCGCCACACCGCCATGAGCATTCACAATAACCTTGAGCGGTTTTATGGCGAATTTGTCAACGAACGATAGACAATGCCCGCAAAATGGCTGTGTGATGTCCTTCCTGGTGGTATTGCCGCGATGAGGAGATTTCTTGACTATATCATTTTCAAGAGCAATCCGGACCTGATCCAGATCATGGCGTCCCGATAAAGGCATGGCATGTTTTCGGGTAAAGCGAATTTCTATTTCATCCGCATTACCGCTTCCGGGGCAAATAATAACGCCGCCATCCAGACTATATTTGCCAATGGCAAAATTCATAATGTCAGGGGATATCTCGCCCAAATCCATAATATCGCAGCCGAAGTCAGTTATTCCGCCGATTATTGCCTCAGTCAACTCCAGAGCGTGCCTGCTGCGGCCCCTGCCAACAGCGAGCGTTCTTGGCTTCAGAAAAGCGGCCAGGCCGTTCCCGATGCGATAGGCGATATCACTATTCAACTGATTGGGGACATTCCCTCTGATGTCGTACGGCTTGAAAATCGAGACATCAAATTCCATTCATGATCCTTGTTATTGATTTTGACGGAAGGTTAATATACGATAAAACCATAAAGGGTGCCAAATTGTTTTTAACTGCTTAAAATAGCCATCCTTCCATTATACCCTGAGTATCGTCATAATTTCTAAATTAGTAAGAAAACTTGCCATATTTGACCGATGATGAAATATTCGTCATTCCCGGAGATTTCCCAAGCCAAATTGAGACGTTTTATGTATCTTGCCCGAATCATGGCCCTTGGAATAAAAAAGATATCCATCTTCACTGTTACCTTTTCGGGGGTGTCGGTCTGGATTGGTTTTTATGTCTGGCGAATAATGTTCAACAACTTCGCCGTAGAAAGTTTTAACGCCTCACCGACCGATGTGGGCATAATCCAGGCGGCACGTGAAATCCCCGGATTGCTGGCCTTTGTAGCGGGCGCCCTGGCCCTGTATCTGACTGAATCCAAAATCGCCTCATTATCGATTGTCCTGACCGGGCTGGGTCTGCTTTTATGCGGCCTGTCTCCTTCGATGATCGTTTTGGGTCTTGCGACCGTTATTGTCTCATTCGGTTTTCACTATTTCGAGCCGGCCAATACTTCACAATTGCTGGTGCTGGTGAACAACAGCGGCGTCGGTAAAGCGCAGGGGAAATTGCAATCCTATGAGTCGCTGGCGGGGCTGATCGGAGCCGGGCTGGTCTTATTGTTGACGCTCTGGCTTGATTACCGGAAGGTTTTTTTTATCATCGGGGCACTGGTTCTTGTCATCGGTATCTATTTTACTGCGGCGCTTCCGGCCAACCGCGGCAAATCGGAAAAGCGAAAGGTAAACATAAAAAAGAAATACTGGCTTTATTACACCCTTTATTTTCTGAGAGGGTGCCGCCGGCATATTTTCACCACCTTTGCCATATTCCTGCTGGTCAAGAATCATGGCCTGAATATCGCCACGGTCTCGACCGTGATGCTGGCCAACAATGTCATTACTTTCTTCACCAACCGTCTGCTCGGAATCATGAGCGATAAGATAGGGGAGAGATATGTCCTGGCCGGCAGTTCGTTTATACTGATTTTTATTTTTGCCGGGTATGCTTTTGTCGATTATCTGCCGCTGCTGATAGTCTTTTATCTGATTGATAATATCATGTTCGGGTCGTCTATAGCGCTTAAATCATATATCAGCAAGATCGCTTCAAGCGAGGACCTGACCAGTTGTCTTTCATTCGGGATGACCGCCAACCATATTACGGCGGTGATTATTCCGGTGGCAGGCGGCATCATGTGGAGTCTGTTCGGGTATCAGGCCACTTTTATAGGCGGGGCGATTATCGTTCTGATCGATATGATTTTCGCCTTGAAATTACCCTTGCGGCAAATTAAAACGCCCGGTCAAGAATAGGCTTTCTTTTATAAGCTTGAGAGAGCTATA
Source organism: Candidatus Zixiibacteriota bacterium (assembly GCA_040752235.1). Taxonomy (GTDB): domain Bacteria; phylum Zixibacteria; class MSB-5A5; order GN15; family PGXB01; genus PGXB01. The sequence goes on from JBFMFJ010000079.1 coordinate 4,247, forward strand.
ACTTTGTGAATTTATTCACAGACAGCGGTTGATATTTTGGCCCATTTTTCTTATAATTGGATAACAGGAAAATTGACGCTTTAAATAGAGATATAATTATGAAGAAATTATTATCCGGCAATGAGGCGGTTGCCCGGGGAGCCTTCGAAGCCGGCATCAAGCTGGCTGCGGCCTATCCGGGAACTCCCTCGACAGAGATTCTCGAAACCATTGCCGAATGGTTTCCCTCGATCTATGCCGAATGGTCGCCCAACGAAAAAGTCGCCTTTGAAGTCGGCATTGGTTCATCGCTGGGCGGCGCCAGAACACTGGTGACCATGAAGCATGTCGGTGTCAACGTGGCCGCCGATCCGCTGATGACTTTCGCATATACCGGTGTCGGGGGCGGCTTTATTTTTGTCTCCGCCGATGACCCCGAAATGCATTCTTCGCAGAACGAACAGGATAACCGTTATTTCGCCAAATTTGCCCAGATACCTTTCCTCGAACCGGCCGACAGCCAGGAGGCCAAGGATTTTGTCCTCAAGGGGCTGGAAATCTCGGAGAAATTCGATACTCCGGTCATGCTCCACATGACCACCCGCGTGTCGCATTCCAAGAGCCTGGTGGACGAGGCGGAACCGGTCACTGCGCCGGCAGTCGGTTTCAAAAGAGACATGCAGAAATATGTCATGATTCCGGCCAATGCCAAGAAGAGGCATGCCATTCTCAAGGAGAGACTGGGGAAACTTCGTGAATTTTCGGAAACGACTGAACTAAATGCAATAGAAAACAACGGCTCCAATATTGGCATTATCACCGGCGGTATCGCTTACCAATATGCCAAGGACAACCTGCCCGATGCCGATTACCTTAAAATCGGTTTTGGTTTTCCTCTGCCTCTGGATAAGATCAGAAAATTCGTCGAATCACATAAGAAGGTTCTCATTATTGAAGAACTGGAGCCGTACTTCGAAGAAGCCGTACGAGCGGCCGGGATAAAAGTCGAGGGAAAAAAATATTTCTCGAATCTCGGTGAGCTGTCGCCTTATAAAGTCGGCCTGGGGCTGAAGGAAGCCGGCCAGTTGAAAGAAGTGCTGGGCGCCGAAGTGGAACCTGAAACCCTATTCCCCCGTCCGCCGGTGTTGTGTCCCGGGTGCCCGCACAGGGGTGCTTATATGGCTCTCAAGAAAACCGGCGTGGCGGTGACCGGCGATATCGGCTGCTATACGCTGGGTATGCTGCCGCCGCTGAGTTACCTTGATTCCTGTATCTGTATGGGTGCTTCGATCGGCAATGCCATCGGTATGGAAAAGGTCGGCGGTTACGAAAAGGGCGTGGTGGCGGTTATCGGGGATTCGACTTTCCTGCACTCGGGAATCACCGGGCTGCTCAATGCCGTTTACAATAAAAGCAATGTAACCGTCATGATTCTGGATAATCGCGTGACCGCCATGACAGGCGGACAGCAGCATCCTGCCACCGGATACACTCTGATGGGTGAAGAAACCAAACAGGTGGATTATTTCGAATTGTGCAAGGCGCTCGGTGTCGAGTCGGTGCGCGTGGCCGATGCCTATGATTACAAAGGGACCATTCAGATTATCAAGGAAGAAGTTGCCCGGCCGGGTCCCTCGGTGATTCTAACCAACCGGCCCTGTGTTCTGATGCCCAAGCGCATTATGGATAAGCCTTACACCGTGGATCTGGAGCTTTGCAATGGTTGCTCGGCCTGTTTCAGAATCGGCTGCCCCGCCTTAATGCCTTCGAAGGAAATGACCAAGAGAAATCACCCGAAAGCGGTCATCGATCCGGTTCTATGCACCGGCTGTTCGCTATGCGCCCAGGTCTGTCAGCCTGAGGCGATCGTGTTGGCTGAAGAATCCGTGAAGGCAAAGTGAGGATGCTATGAATAAGGTCATAAATGTTTTGATAGTCGGTGTCGGCGGACAGGGCGTCCTTCTGGCTTCTGAAGTTCTCTCTGAAGTGGCTATGAGAAGCGGCCTGGATGTCAAGAAATCGGAAGTCCACGGCATGTCGCAGCGCGGCGGTGTCGTCAGTTCGCATGTAAAATTCGGGCCGAAAGTCCACTCACCCATTATCCCCTATGGACAGGCCGATATATTAATCTCTTTTGAGCAGGCCGAGGCGCTTCGGGCTGTCGACTGGGTGAAGAAAAACGGTCTGGTGGCCACCTCGACGACGCGGCTGGTACCGCCTATAACTGCCGGCGGCAAATTTACCTATCCTGAAGATGCCGTCGCCGGGCTTCGTAAAAAATTCAAAGATGTCATTTCACTTGATGCCGATAAAATCGCCCTCGAAATGGGCAACTCGCGATTGGTAAACATTCTTCTCCTGGGCGTTGTCTCATCCCGGCTGGAGTTTGATCTCTCAGCCTGGGAAGAGGCCATAAAATCCCGGGTGAAGGCCAAATTTGTCGACCTGAATTTGAAGGCATTCGCCCGCGGGCGGGAGCTGGCCGAGGAGGCGATTCAGTCGAAAGCATAAAATAACCGGCGGAGGTCCATAGATGGAAGGAGTCATAATCGCCATTAACCCGGGCTCGACTTCGACCCGGATGGCATTATTCAAGGGCAAAGAGAGAATTGCCGACGAAACCGTCCAGCATGACAGCGCCGAGCTGGCCCCTTTTAACAACGTGGCCGACCAGTTTGATTTGCGGATGGCCCGCATCGACCAATGGCTGACAGCGGCAGGAATTGATAACTACAGGATTGCCGCCATTGCCGGACGGGGCGCACCCCTGCGGCCCCTTGAGGCCGGCATTTACAAGATTAATGACAAAATGCTCAATGACCTCCGGACCGCCCGGTATTCCAACCATGCCTCCAATCTTGGCGGTCTGATTGCCGATCATCTCGCCAAAAGATTCAATGTTCCTGCAGTCATCGTCGAACCGATCACAATTGACAATTTTAATGATTTCGCCCGAGTTTCCGGAGTCCCGGAGATTGTCCGGAAATCGCGCTCGCATGCCCTGAATATCAAGGCGGTTTGTTACAGCGAAGCGGAGAAGCTCGGTAAGAGTCTGAGCCAGACCAATTTTGTCGTGGCCCATATGGGCGGTGGTATTTCGATTGCCGCGGTCGAAGGCGGGCTGATTGTCGATGTCAACGACGGGCTGCTCGGGATGGGACCTTATTCACCCGAGCGGGCCGGTGCTCTCCCGATCGGCGGGGTCGTGGATTTGTGTTTTTCGGGAAAATATTCTCGTGATGAAATAATAAATAAATTTTCGCGTGAATCAGGCTTGAAGGCATATCTGGGTACAGCCGATCTCCGCTCCGTTGAAAAGATGATTGATAGCGGCGACAAGAAAGCGGAGCTGTATTTCGGGGCGATGGTGTACCAGATTGCCAAAGAAATCGGCGCCTGTGCCGCCGTATTGAAAGGCCGAATTAACGGCATTATATTTACGGGCGGTATGGCACACTCGGCCAGGCTTGTCAATCAACTCACCGGGTATGTTTCATCCTTTGCGAAAGTGAAGGTTATTCCCGGCGAGTTTGAGATGGAGGCTCTGGCGGCGGGGGCCTTAAGAGTTCTCGAGGGAAAAGAAATCCCGAAAGAATATTAATGCCGGCCCAAAACATTTTGGGGAGATAAACGACTATGCATACCTTGACCGAAACCGATTCGATCACATCATCCGATCAAATAATCGAGGCGGCGGGTGCTCTGGCCGAGAAAAAAGGCCGGAAAATAGTGGCGGTGGCGGCCGCCGGAGATCCTGATGTCCTCGGCGCCATGGCCTCGGCAAAAGCCGACGGCATTCTTGATGCCGTTCTCTTCGGAGATCGTGATCGAATCAGCAAAGCCGCCGATACTGCCGGTGTCGATATTTCCGGCTTTACCGTGGAATATGAAAGCGATATCAACCGGGCCGCGTACGGCGCCGTGAGACTGGCCGCAGAGGGTAAAGCCGATGTGGTTATGAAGGGGTTTATCTCGACATCGGCGCTCTTGAAGACGGTTTTACATCGTGATTTCGACCTGCGCACGAAAAACACACTCTCGCATACGGCCGTGCTGGACATTCCCGGTTATCATAAATTGATCCAGATGACCGACGGCGGCATGGTGGTCAGGCCGAATCTGGAACAAAAGCTCCAAATTATGGAAAATGCCATCCTGGTCGCCCGGGCCCTGCGGATTAATCCGGTTAAAGTGGCCGTTTCCGGAGCAGTCGACAGAGTGTATGACAATATCCCGGAAACGATGTCATGCCGGGCCCTATTGTCACTTGTCTCGACACTGGGTCTCGAGAATGTCATTGTCAGGGGGCCGCTCACATTCGATGCCGCGACTTCGAAAGATATTGCCGCGGTTAAAGGTCTCAACGGCCCGGTCGTCGGCGATGCCGATATCTACCTGGTCGATTCGATCGAAGAATGCAATATTGTCTCCAAGGCGCTGATCAACTTTGCCGATGCGGTTTTCGCCGGGGTCATTGTCGGGGCGCGTGTGCCGGTAAGCCTGGTTTCGAGGACCGATACGATTAAAAATAAAAAAGCCTCGGTCGCTCTGGCCTGCCTTGTTTCGGAATATTATAAAAAGACCGGTATCGCGGGAGGTGCCCGATGATAACATCATTCGCCGAATTAGCCGAACAAGCCAAAACCAAAATCGCTGAAAAAGGCGTTCCTGTCATGGGCATTGTCTTCCCGCGCGGCGGCAAATGTCTTGAAGCGGCCCTGCAGGCCGCCGCCGACGGTTATATCAAGCCGGTTGTCTTCGGTCCTAAAATCGAATTGGAAAAAGCTGCGGCGCTGAAAAATATCAATATCAGCGGCCTGGAGATAATCGACAGCACCACCATGAGCGGCGCCATCGTCAAAGCTGTCGAGGCCGTTAAAAAGGGCAAATTACAGTTTCTTCTCAAGGGAAGTGTCGGCGCCCGCGATTTTATCGACAATCTGCTTTTGCCGGAGACCGGATTCGTTAAAAAAGGGCATGTGATTGCACATGTCGGTGTCATCAAAACTCCCAGGTATCATAAGCTGATGTTCGTGACTGATGCCTCGGTCAATATCGCCTCCGATGCCGATATCAAAATCGCCATCACCCGCCATGCCTCGACACTGGCGAAGAAACTTGGTGTGGAGACTCCGAAAGCGGCGCTTCTGGCGGCGGTCGAGGCGATCTATCCGTCGATGCCGGTGACGATGGAGGAAGCGGCTATCGCCAAGATGTCCGACCGGGGACAGATCAAGGATGTCATCATCGACGGCCCGCTTTCATTCGATGTCGCCATCGATGCCGAAGTGGCAAAATCCAAAGGCATCACCAATTCACGAGTCGCCGGCGACACCGATATTTTTGTCGGCCCGAGTATCGAAACCGCCAATGGTATGTACAAGGCGATGGTGCTGTATGCCGATGTCGAGGCGGCCGGGGTCATCATGGGCGGGCCGGTTCCAATTGCATCCGGTTTTTCGGTCGATCCGATGAAGAACATCGTCAATTCGATCATCCTTTGTGCATACATTTTCTGATGGATGTGTTCATCGTAGGGCAGAACCCGAAATCCCGTCGAAACGGGATGAAGCGGTTCTGCCAATTTAATTGATGATCTTGAAAAATGGCAGAACCACTGCGCCCGGAGGCTCCGGGTTCTGCCCTACCTAAATTGTTTTCGTCGTTGGATGTTGATTTCTGCCAACATTATCCGTCATCTCTATATAATATCGAAAATTGCAGATGTCAATCTCACTAATCATAGGGCAGAACCCGAAATCCCGTCGAAACGGGATGAAGCGGTTCTGCCAATTTAATTGATGATCTTGAAAAATGGCAGAACCACTGCGCCCGGAGGCTCCGGGTTCTGCCCTACACTAAGGCCACCGCAAATACTTATTGCATTAACAAACGTAGAATTTTATATTGAGATAGTCCGATCGCGGGCTGTTACTTTCATTGGAATCTGCATATTTACTTAATTTGAGGGTTCCATTATACTAATTACATACCACCAGGGGAGGTAAAAATCATGAGACAAGTATTAACGGTGCTTTCCACTATTCTTGCTGTGGCTATTTCCGCAACATCATTCGCGGCCAGCTGCGGTGATGTCAACAACTCGGGAAATATCAATATCCTGGATGCGACTTATCTCATCACTTACCTCTACAAGAGTGGCCCGGCCCCGAACTGCGGAGCCGGATACGTGGGTATCTGCGGTGATGTCAACAACTCCGGATCGGTAAACCTCCTGGATGTGACCTATCTCATCAGTTATCTCTATAAGAGCGGCCCGGCGCCGGTTTGCGGATGCGGCACTGTTACCGATATCAACGGCAATGTGTACAAAACCATTGTCATCGGCAGTCAATGCTGGATGGCGGAAAATCTGAAAGTGACCAACTATCGCAATGGTGATGCTATCCCGAATGTTACCAGCGACTATATATGGTTCGAACTGACGACAGGGGCATACTGCAATTATAATAATAATGTCGGCAATGTCGCCTTGTACGGCAGATTGTACAACTGGCATGCGGCTGTCGATGCCCGGAACATTGCACCGACCGGGTGGCATGTACCGTCTGATGCCGAATGGCAGATACTGGTCAATTATCTCGGTGGTGATGCTGTCGCGGGCGGAAAGATGAAGGAAGCCGGCACGACGCACTGGCTCACGCCCAACACCGGGGCCACCAATGAAAGCGGTTTCACCGGACTTCCGGCGGGACGCCGCGATCTCGATGGATACTTTCTCAATCTGGGCGGTATCGGTTATTTCTGGTCCACGACGGTAGCGCCGGCCAATCATGCATGGTTCAGAAACCTGCACTACTATCTTGAAAGTGTCACGCACGGTGATTACGCCCAGGTCGGCGGATTTTCGATAAGGTGTGTCAAGGATTAGTACATGGTGTCAGGTCACACTTCGACTTGAGTCGGGTGCCCTTCATTTCATTCAGGGTCTTCGACAGGACCTGACACGACATCGAATTGAGTAATAGTAGGGCAGAACCCGAAATCCCGTTGAAACGGGATGAAGCGGTTCTGCCTATTTTGTTGATGTTCCTGAAAATTGGCAGAACCACTTCGCTGGATAAAAAAGACGGGCAG
>JBFMFJ010000080.1:0-11312 GCA_040752235.1 Candidatus Zixiibacteriota bacterium
ATTCTGGAGGGAATAAGCGGCACCAAAAAGCCGGTTCTGGCTTGTTTTATGGGGGCCGGTGAAGGCTCACAAGCGGTGGATTATCTCAAGAAGAACGGCATCCCGGTCTATCAATTTCCGGAGGCAATCGCCAATACTCTATCCAATCTGGACTTACATCGAAAATGGCTGGATCGACCTCAGGGACACTACAAGAATTTTAGAGTGAATAAAGAGTGGGTTCAAAATATTATCGATACCGCCTTAAAGAACGGCCAGAAAAGCATTGTTGGTGAAACAGCGCTGGAGATTTTGACCCATTACGGTATTCCGGCAACAAAAAATATTGTGGCCTATAGCGAAAAGGATGCGGTTGCCGCCGCCGAAGAAATTGGCTATCCCGTTGTTGTAAAAATAAACACACCGATCATCCTCCATAAAACGGAGTTTGGCGCAGTAAAAGTTGATCTGCGGACCGGCAAGGAAGTAAAAGCGGTATTCGGCGAACTGAAAAAGAAAATTGCATCCATCCCTCAAAAAGGGAAGAAGGAAAGGTTTTCGGTATTTGTCCAGGAGATGATTACCGGAGGCGTTGAGACGGTAATAGGCATGTCAACCGATGAAGCCTTCGGGCCGCTGATTATGTTCGGCCTGGGCGGCGTTTATGTTGAAATACTTAAGGATGTCGCCTTTAGAATAAACCCTTTAAGTGATACCGATGTTGAAGAAATGATACGCGGCCTGAAATCATATCCGCTGCTGACCGGATTCAGAGGTTCGGAAGCGGTGGATTTGGCTACTCTGAAGGAATCATTGTTAAGATTGTCACAACTGGTCTCGGATTTCGACATGATTTCCGAAATAGATATAAATCCGTTCATTGCCTGCCATAAGAAAGAAAGCTCAAAGGCAGTCGATGCCAGGTTTATTTTAAGCGCCAAATAATCGCCAGTTTTTTATTGAGATACCTCCAAGGGGTGGTTATATTTGGCTTTTGGTGGCATAATGAACGACGATAATCAAGGAAGAATATTTGATTTGTTATAACGAGGTCAAGCTATGAAAATGGAACTTAAGGCTATTGGTTATTGGCCGCTTATAAAAGTATCATTTGTGGTCAATATGATACTCGGCTTTCTGATGGGTTTGTTTATGGCGATGTTTATGGGAGTAATCCTGAGTTTCGCCGGGTCCATGTCAAGCATTTATGGCGGCATGAGCGGTATGGAGGAAGAACTTCCGCCGTTCGGCTTTTTGATAGTTCTTTACCCCATAATGGGGGCTTTCTTTGGCGCTGTTGTTCATACGATAATCCTGATAATCGTTGCCTTTATTTACAATATCATGGCAAAACTGGTCGGCGGCATGGAGTTTGAATTCGCCGAAATCAAACCTCAGCCGGCGCCATATTCATACCCTCCGCCACAACCGGGTTATCCTCAATATCAACAGCCCGCCCCGACCAGGACACCGCCACCGCCGCCTCCTCCGATTCAGCCGCTTCCTCCCGATATTCCACCACCCACGGATCAACCTGATGATAAAGAGCAACTTTAACAATATTGCATAATATAAGCGAGCACAATATCTTATGACGCCAAACCATATCCGGGTTAGAATTGCGCCGTCACCCACCGGTTATCTTCATGTTGGCACCGCCAGAACAGCCATTTTTAACTGGCTTTTTGCGCGAAATGTCGGCGGACAGTTTATTGTCCGTATCGAGGATACGGATATCGAACGTTCTCAGGCCGACCTTGTCCAACCGATTCTTGACGCACTCAAGTGGCTGGGGCTGGATTGGGACGAAGAGCCTTATTTCCAATCCCAGCGGATGGAAAGATATAACCCCTATGTCGAAAAACTGCTTCAGAGCGGTCAGGCCTACCGTTGTTTTTGCACACCCGAGGAACTGGAGCAGCGTCGTAATGCCGCTATGGCGGCCAAAGAATCCCCAAGCTATAATAAAAAATGTCGTCATTTATCAGAAAGCGAGATCGCGGATAATCTCAAAAATGGAAAACCTTTCGCCGTCAGGCTGGCCATTCCCGAGGGCGAGACCAGTTATGATGATTTGGTTTCAGGGACAATCACCCGTCAGAACAGCGAAATCGAGGATTTTGTGGTCCTTCGTCAGGACGGCAGGGCCGTTTATAACATGGCGGTCGTGGTGGATGACCATGAAATGGGTATTACCCATGTCATCCGTGGCAATGATCATATCAGCAACACTTTCAAACAAATTCATATTTACCGGGGGCTCGGCCTCGAAATTCCCAAGTTCGCCCATGTTCCGCTGATACTTCGCCCGGACAAGAAGAAAGTCTCGAAGCGCCTGGGTGATAAGGACGTGGCCGAGTATGGCAAAGATGGAATCCTACCTGAGGCATTATTCAACTTTCTTTGCCTGCTTGGATGGTCCCCCAAGGATGACCGTGAGTTTCTCCCGCGCCAGGAATTAATCAGGATTTTCACGATTGATAGTATCAATCGCGCCAATCCTATTTTCAATGAAGAGAAATTACTTTCTTTGACTGCCGAGTACATTCGCAGCATGTCGGATCATGACCTGGCAGTTATAGCCGCCCCACTGCTGGTCGAGGCTGGGCATACCACCAAGTACTGGCTGGAAACCAGATGGGAATATTTGAGAAAAGTGGTCGGCTTGTTGAAAGAGCGCTGTCGCAGAACCACCGATTTTGTCAGGTTGAGCAGTTACTTTTTCTTTTCCGATTTTCAATATGATCCGGAATCCGCGAAAAAAACTTTTGTGCCTGAAAGCAAGGATTATTTGGTAAAACTTCTTGAAAAATTCGGCGCTGTTGATAAATTCGTTAAAGAGAATCTGGAAGCGGCTTTGAATTCGGCCGCCGAAGAAATCGGTGTCAAACGGGGTAGATTAATTCACCCGACACGATTGGCGATTTCGGGAATTTCCGAGGGTCCCGGTTTGTATGATATTCTGGAGGCAATCGGTAAAGAAGAGTCTATAAAACGCATCAGGCGAGCTGTTGACTATATAGATAAACAGGAGGGTTGAGCTATGGAACCGCGGGAAAAACTGGAAAAAGAAATAGCAGAGCTGGAAAAGACTCTGGCTAAGGATCATTTCGGCGGTGTGGTTGATAAGGCAGGTCGCAGAAAGAAAGAGGACCGCCTCAACAAACTGAAAAAAGAGTTGGAAAAATTATTAAAAGAAAAAAAGTGATTGTAGTAGGGAATCATTCCGAGTACGGTCAGGATTTATAAACCTCAAGGAGACAATTAATGAGCAATGATGTTTTCAAGGATAAAGCGCTTCTCCTGAAAAGCGCTATCAAGAGCGAAATTGACGGCTTTACTTTCTATGATTTGCTCGCCAAACAGGCTGAGAATACCGAGGCCAAAAGGAGACTGGAAAACCTTCGCAACGACGAAGCCAGACATCGCGCCACTTTGATCGATATTTACAAAAAAGAAGTCGGCGGCGATATCGGCGCCCTTCCGGACAAAGGGGTAAGCCCGCTGGAGAAAGCATTCGTACAGGGCAAACTCAAAAAGTTCAATTCGGAAGTTGAATATATAAATCTGGCTATCGAGGCGGAACTCGATGCCGTCAAGTTTTACAAAGAAGGCGCCAGGTTCTTAAAGGATGAAGGTTTCAAAAAGATCCTTCTCAAGATGTCCGAGGAAGAAAACGGTCACTATGAAATCCTGATGGCCGAAAGAGAAGCGCTTTCAGGAAATTATTTCTGGTTCTCATCCGACGGCACATCGCCGATGGAAGACTGATTATCGGAAGGCTGATCGAATGAAATGGGTTTGTGAAGTCTGCGGTTATGTGCATGAAGGGGATGAGCCGCCCGAGGTCTGCCCGATATGCGGCGCGTCAAGCGATAGATTCTCCAAAATGGAGGAATAACAGCCATGCCGTTTGCATTCAAGAAAAAGCTCAAAGTCGGGAGTAAGGCTCCCGACTTTTCATTACCTTCGCATCTAGGCGGCAAAATCCGCCTGTCCGATTACCGGGGCAAAAAGAATGTCGTTCTCGCCTTTTACCCGATGGACTGGACAACTATCTGCACCAATCAGATTCCCTCGTATGAGAAAGAACTTGAGCGTTTTGAGCGACACAACGCCCAGGTGCTTTCGATCTCCGTCGACTCAGTACCATGCCATCAGAACTGGCAGAAGACTTTGGGCGGGATAACGTACCCGATGCTGGCCGATAATTCGCCGCATGGTGAGGTCAGCCGAGCATATGGTGTCCTGACAGAATCCGATTACAGCGACCGGGTGGTATTCATCATCGACAAGGAAGGTATCATCCGCTATATCGACAATATCGGGGTCAAAAATCTCCCCGACAACACCCATATCTTCGAGCAGTTGAAGCTGATCAATCAGGATTAGGGATTTCAGGGACTATTTAAAATTATAATCGGTCGGCATAGTCGCCGACCGATTTTTTATGTACGGAATTTATTAATCTTTCCCGGCGATTTTCGCCCAGGAATCACGCAGACCGACGGTGCGATTGAAAACCAGATGCCCCGGTTTGGAATCGACTGCATCAGCCACGAAATATCCCTGCCGCAAAAACTGATAATATGTCCCCGGTTTGGATTCGCCAAGTGACGGTTCGACCTTGCATCCTTTGAGAGTTTCCAGAGAATTCGGATTTAGAGTTGAAATAAAGTCTTCATCCTCAAGCGGATTCTCTTTGGTGAAAAGACTGTCATAAAGGCGCACTTCGGCATCAAGCGCATGCGCCGCCGAAACCCAGTGCAGAGTGCCTTTGACTTTGCGGCCATCCGGCGCCGAACCGCCGCTTGTCGCGGGATCATAGGTGCAGTGCAGCTCAGTTATATTGCCGGCTTTGTCCTTGACAACACTCTCGCACTTGATAAAGTACGTGTGTTTCAGACGGACTTCACGGCCGGGGGCAAGGCGGAAGAATTTCTTCGGAGGATCCTCCATGAAATCATCCCGCTCGATATAAATCACCTTCGAGAAAGGCACCTTTCTGGTGCCATCGGCCGGATTCTCCGGATTGTTGTCCGCTTCAATCATCTCGACTTTATCATCGGGATAATTGTCGATCACTACTTTGAGCGGATTTAGGACTGCCATCACTCTCTGCGCGCGCAAATTGAGATCGTCGCGCAGGGTATGTTCCAGAAGCGCGATATCAACCGTACTCTCCCGCTTGGCAACGCCGATTCGGTCACAGAATTTGCGAACGGCTTCGGGAGTGTAGCCGCGTCTTCGCAAACCGGACAGGGTCGGCATACGAGGGTCATCCCAGCCGGTAACAAAGCCGCCGGTCACAAGCTGTATTAGTTTACGCTTGCTGAGAACGGTATAAGTAATATTCAGCCGGGCGAATTCAATCTGTCGCGGATGATGAATCCCCAGCTGTTTGACAAACCAGTCATACAGAGGCCGGTGGTCCTCGAAACTTATATCGCACAAAGAATGGGTAATTTTTTCAATCGAATCGGACTGCCCATGGGCCCAGTCATACATCGGATAAATGCACCATTTATCACCGGTGCGGTGGTGTTTCGCATGCATCACGCGGTACATCACCGGGTCGCGTAAATTGATGTTGGGCGCGGCCATGTCGATTTTGGCGCGAAGCACCCTGGAGCCGTCGGGGAACTCACCCTTTTTCATGCGCTCGAACAGATCGAGGTTTTCTTCGGCCGAGCGGTTGCGGTGCGGGCTTTCCTTACCCGGCTCGGTAAGTGTCCCGCGGTATTCGCGGATTTCGTCTGGCGTAAGATCATCGACATAAGCCTTGCCGTCCTTAATCAATTTAATCGCCCATTCATAAAGCTGCTCGAAATAATCGGAGGCATAGAATAACCTGTCTTCCCAGTCGAAACCAAGCCACTTGATATCGCGCTGCATTGACTCGACATATTCTGATTCTTCCTTGATCGGATTGGTATCATCGAATCGCAGATTATATTTGCCGCCGTATTTTATGGCGGTGCCGTAGTTGATGCAAATCGCCTTGGCGTGGCCGATATGAAGATATCCGTTCGGTTCCGGCGGAAAGCGGGTGTGAATATGCTTAGCAAACCGGCCGTTCTTGATATCCTCGTCGATGAAATCCCAGATAAAATTAGCGGGGGATTCCGGCTCGACAGCATCCTTTTTTTCTTTTTCTTTGTCTTCCATATTACTCATATCGTCCAATTCAATAAAAATATTCCATGTCCCAGTTAATCCCCCGACAGAGGCGGGAGAATTTTGAAGGTGTTAATATATCACATACGATTATTTGATGCAATTAATTTACAATCGGGAACAAAACCAAACAAAATTGATTTTTGTTAAATAGTTGTTATATTGTGAGCGAAATATCGTATATTTGCCAGAATTTAAGACAGGAGAGAAGGCGATTGATCATGTATTTTGCGCTGCCGAAAGAATATCGCGAAGCAACCGGAAATAACCTGAAAGAGCGGATAGTCGCCGCCAAGGAGAGACTGGGAAAACGGGCGATAATCCTGACCCACCATTATCAGCGGGTTGAGGTGGTCGAATTTGGCGACGCTATCGGTGATTCCTATGCCCTGTCGCAGATTGCCGCCTCGCAGGAAAATGTTGAATATATTATCTTCTGCGGCGTTCATTTCATGGCCGAAGCGGCCTACATCCTGGCAAAAAAGAACCAGAAAGTCTATCTGCCCAATCCGCTGGCGGGCTGTCCGATGGCCGATATGGCCGAGATGGCGGATGTCATGGAAGCCTGGAAAGTGCTGGAGCATTTCGGCGGGGACGAAAAGATTATGCCGATTTCCTACATGAATTCCGCCGCCGGTCTGAAAGCTTTTGTCGGCGAGCATGGCGGCCTGATTTGCACTTCATCCAACGCCGATGCCGCCTATAAATGGGGGTTCGACAGGCGCGAGAAACTCTTTTTCTTTCCCGACCAGCATCTTGGATATAATACAGGCATAAAGTATGGTCTGAAACCGGAGGAAATGGTGATCTGGGATTTTTCACGGGAAGAGGGCGGCCTGACCCAGGGGCAACTGGATAAGGCCCGCGTGATACTCTGGAAAGGCCACTGCCATGTTCATACTAATTTCAAGAAGGAACAGGTGGATGAGATCAGGCAGCAGTATCCCGGTGTCAAAATAGTCGTTCACCCCGAATGTCCTCATGAGGTGGTCGAGCTGGCTGATGCGGCCGGGTCCACCAGCTTCATTGTCAATTATGTCAAAAAGCAGCCGGCCGGGACAGCGATCGCGATCGGCACCGAAATAAACCTGATCAACCGGCTGGCCATCGAAAATCCTGACAAAAAGATCTTCGAGCTTTCCGGCAAGACCTGTCCGGTCTGCGCCAACATGTACAGAACTACTTTAAATGATCTGGCCTATTGCCTTGAGAATCTTGACACTATGAAACAGATAAAGGTTCCGGATAAAATCAAGGCCAACGCTCTTCTGGCGCTTCAACGAATGCTTGAAGTCCGTTAAGTACTCCGTTAAAATTGTCTCAGTGAGATTCCCCGAATAAATTAAAGCGGTTCGACGCCGCCCTTTTTCTCTTTGCCTGCGAATAGCTGAATGATCACCACGCCGCCGATAATCAGCCCGCCGCCCAGCCATTCGGTCAGAGAGGGCATCGATGACAAAATGACAAAGGCAAACAAGGCATTAAAAAGCGGGGTTGATTGCGTCACCAAGGCCGCCCGCGAGAGGTTAATCCGCTTGAGGGCTTCCATGTAGGTGGCCCGGCCCAGAACCGGCAGCATTATCGCGGCGGCCAAAATCAAAAGAATTGTTTTTGTCGGTGGGAAATAAACGGTCTGGCCGCGCGCATATAAAATCCCCAGGGCTATGAAAATCATAAAGAAGTTGCGAAAGAACAGAAATTTACCGGTACCGAGTATGGCGATGTATTTCTTCACGATTATCTCGGCAAAAGCGAACAGGAGCGACGACATCACCATCAAAGTCGCCGCCTTCGATATAACCAGGTTGGTTTTATACTTCAGCACCAGAATACCGACAAGAGCAATCAACCCTCCGATTATTTCAAAAGCACGCAGTCTTTCGCGAAGAAGCAGGTAGGCCAGTACAACTGTGAGAATGACTTCGAATCGGGACAGGAAGGAGACGGTCGCCGGTTCGATCAGTTTCAGTGACGTTATAAAAAGATATAACGCCGCTGTGAATATCAAAGCCAGAATAAAAATCAGGCCGAGAGTGCTGACATTTATGGAACGAACTTCTTCACGTTCTTTTTTGCTGAACCATACATAATTCGAAAAAATAAAAGCGAAGGTGAAGAAAAATACATTGTAAATCTCGACTGTAATATTTTCGACTGCCACTTTGGCCGGGATATTCCCCAGCCCGCAAACAACGGCGCAGGCCAGCGCATAGAGATCACCGGTGCGGTGAGAGGTCATATTATATCATCCGGCGGATTGTTTGAGCCCTTTGCGGCTTTGTGCGATATATATCCCCAGCCCCAGCAGGAACAACCCGATTGAAATCAGATGATTGTAGGTCGGCTGCATCCCCAGGATGTCGACATGCATCTCCGACTCATAATAACGGACATACTCGATGCCATAGCGGAAGATGGCTTCGATCATAAACATCAGCGCCACCACCTGGCCGAAAAACTGCCGGTTCTTGAGCCGCCAGTGCAGGAAGATGAACAATAACAGGCCATAGAGGGAACTGTACAGCTGCGCCGGATGAAGATGCTGTGTCCCGAAAATATACCACGGGATCGAATACTCGGGGAAATCGATGCCCCAGGGCAGATCGGTCGGTGTTCCGAAACAGCAGCCGTTCAGATAACAGCCTATTCGAGTTATGGCCAGCCCCAGGCCGATGGTCGGAGCGAAAATATCGAATGTATCCAGAACCGATAATTTCTTTACTTTCAGATATATGTAGGAACCGGCGATGGCCAGGATAACGCCGCCGTACATATTCAATCCGGCGATGCCGATACGGTCGGAATGAAACGGATTGAAAGAATTGGTCCAGTTGCCGCTGAATTCCTCAAGATGAAACAGTACATATGACAGACGGGCACCCACAATACCGGCGAAAACCATAATGTAGGCCAGGGTAAGATAAATATTGAAGTCTCTTTTTTCTCTATTGGCAATTCGATAAACATAGTACACGCCAAGTAAAAAAGAAATCGCCAGCATAACGCCGTACGAGCGTATGGCAAACGCCCCTATCTTGAACAATTCAGGATACATAACTTACTTTCTTCTTTTTATTTTCAAAGGAAGATTCCTCATCCATAGCAAAATTCATAAATCTCATAGTCACAAACATCGACGCCAGAGCTATCAATCCGCCGACTATGACATCCGATACATAATGGTACCGTCCGTAAAATGTCCCCAGCGCCAGTCCGGTCACGACCGGGATAAGAATTATACCCGCTTTTTTAAAATATATCAAACAGAAAATCATGATAACCAGGGCCACCCCGAAATGAGTCGAGGGCATACATCCGCCATGCACCGCTCCGCGCTGTGCCAGTTCAACCAGGGGGCGAAAAACGGGGCCGGTTATTTCATTGGTATATTCCCCGACAAAGTGATACCGGGGTCCCTCGATGGGATATAAAAAGAAAAGCGGGAAAGAGGCAAAAAAGGTCAGGCATACCGCCGTCATCGATACCTTGATCAATTGATATCTTTTCTTGAAAAACAGGACCAGGAAATAAATATATATCATCGGATAAAAGGCAAAATACAGCAGACTGAGGATTTCTGTAATCCAGACATTGATAAAATGCATATCAAGCCAGATGGTCGGGTTTGCGCCAAAAACCATAGCTTCGAGTGCAGTCAACTGATGATCGAAAAAATCATTAAAAATAAGTTTTATCAATCCCCCGGTCTGCTCATAAAAAAGAAGAAAAAGCATGGCAGGATAAAGCAGACGGATAAAGAGAGATGATCCGCTTCTTTTCCCATGAAAAAAATGAACTATAAAAAGAGTCAGCGAGATCACAATCAGGTTGAGAAACAGTTCATCCAGATAATCGGTTAATGGCCGCCCAAAGACGAGAATGAATGTCGACATTATGACCGGATAGCTTATTACCAGCCAGTCGAATGGATAGAAGTCCTTTCTACTCATCCGACCTCCTTATTCTTCGACTCAAGCCTTCAATAACCAGAACCATTTCACCTTTAAGATTACGTTTTACGGCCGTTTCATGCAATTCCGATAAGGTACCTCGAATAAATTCTTCATATATTTTGGAAATCTCGCGGGCCAGACATGCTTTTCGATCACCAAGAATTTCAAGAGCATCGGCGATTGTCTTCTCGATACGATGCGGCGATTCATAGAATATGAGAGTATGTTCCAGATCTTTCAGCTTATCCAGACGGTTTCTGCGGGCGGCCCCTTTATTTGGCAGAAAGCCCTCAAAAAAGAATCTATCCAGAGGCAGACCGGAACCGGTCAGGGCCGGAATCAGGGCATTGGCGCCGGGGAGAGGTGAGATTCTGATATTGTTTTCAATGGCTGCAACAATAATGCGATAGGCCGGATCGGACAGACCGGGCGAGCCGGCATCGGTAATGACGGAAATATTGCCGCCGGAATTCAAGACTTCCAGTAACTGCGGCAGGCGGCGCTGCTCATTGAAATCATGATAGCTTATGAGCTTCTTTTTGATCCCGAGATTCGCCAGCAAGCGGCCGGACAAACGAGTGTCTTCGCAGGCGATCATCTCGGATTTTTCCAGACATTCCAGGGCACGGGGAGTCATATCGCCCATGTTGCCGATTGGTGTCGGCACCAAAAATAGAACGCCCTTGTTTTCACTTTCCGACATTTTGTCAACTGATCTTTATATTGTCCGGAACCGGTTTAAGCCCCAGGTCGGCGATGGCCGGCAAATGGCGTTTAAAATAGAACCTGTGCAGAAGTCCCACCGCCCTGTCAATGAAATTATCTTCAAATCCGGCTTCGTTTAGTTTTTTGCGCTCCGTAATACCCTGCTCAATCAGTTTATGGAGCAGTTGATCGACACGGGCATATTCCAGCCCAAGTTCGCCTTCATCGGTCTGACCCGGCCATAGATCCGCCGTTGGTGTCTTTGCTCTTATTGCGTCCGGCACGCCATAGTATATCGCCATCTGCCGCACCTGTGTTTTATATAGCATCCCGATCGGGTTGACCGAGCAGGCTACATCACCATACCATGTTCCATAACCAAGACAGATTTCAGTACGATTCGATGTTCCCAGCACCAGCCGCTTCATTTCATGCGCGATATCAAATAGAACGGACATTCTCTCTCGGGCCATTTTGTTCCCGGATCTAACAGGATCG